>NZ_JBMHFZ010000019.1:0-103825 GCF_049166755.1 Halomonas terrestris
TCTGAAGATCCTCGACATCAACGAGCATCACGTCGGCTGAGGGGGCAAATATGGACGTCATGCCATGCGACAAGGGCACCGTCGAGACGCTGCCCGACCTGCTCTCCGGGGTCAGCCTGCCGGCGGCGGTGGTGCTCGAGGCCCCCCTGGCGCACAACCTGGCGTGGATGCAGCGCTTCGCCGCCGAGCACGGGGCGCGGCTGGCGCCGCACGGCAAGACCACCATGACGCCGGCACTGTTCCGGCGCCAGCTGGAGGCCGGTGCCTGGGGGATCACACTGGCCACGGCGCCCCAGAGCCGGGCCGCCTTCGTGCATGGCGTGGAGCGCCTGCTGATGGCCAACCAGCTGGTCGGCGAGGCCAACATGGCGATCGTCGCCGACCTGATCGAGGCGGGAGCCGACTTCTATTGCGTCGTCGACAGTGCCGCCAATGTTCGCCAGCTGGGACGCTACTTCGCGGCCCGGGAGCTGCGCCTGCAGGTACTGATCGAGCTGGGCGTGGGCGGGGGGCGCTGCGGCTGCCGGGATCACGATCAGGTGATGGCGCTGGGCGAACTGGTCGATGCCGAGCCGGCGCTGGTCCTGGCCGGGCTGGAGGGCTACGAGGGCGTGGTGCATGGAGCAGACCCCGCGGCAGGCATTCGTGCCTACGCCTGGCAACTGGTCGAGGTGGCCCAGGCGCTTGACCACGATGGCCTGATCGAGGCCCGCGAGCCATTGATCACCGCCTCCGGTTCGGCCTGGTATGACCTGATTGCCGAAGTCTTCCACGAGGCGCGCCTCGGGGACCATTTCATCCCCGTCCTGCGCCCGGGCTGTTATGTGGTTCATGACCACGGGGTATACCGCCAGGCCCAGCGGGACGTGCTGCGCCGGCGACCCGACCTGGAGCGTGGCCTGGAGCCGGCGCTGGAGGTGTTCGCCCAGGTGCAGTCGCTGCCCGAACCCGGCCTGGCCATCGTCGCCCTGGGAAAACGCGACATCGGCTGCGACCAGCTGCCCGAACCGCTGCGTCGCTACCGAGAGGGAGGAAGCCCCGAAAGGCCGCTCTCCGTTGCGGGCTGGGAGGTCACCCGACTGATGGATCAGCACGCCTTCGTTCGCCTGCCGGAGGCGGTGGAACCGGGCGCAGGAGACGTGCGTGTGGGCGATATCGTCGCCTTCGGGACCTCGCATCCCTGCCTGACCTTCGACAAGTGGCGCCGCATCTGCCTGGCCGACGACCGCCTGGCAGTGACCGAGGAGATGGTCACCTGTTTCTGAGCCCGGCCGGATGATTCCCGCCGGGGGAACCGGGAATCGGCTTCTTGTATACAATGATCTGCCAGACTGTAGCCAGCCGGAAGGAAACGTGCGAAGGTGCTTTCGAGGGCAAGTCGAGAAATGAGGGCATCATGAGCAACGCCTGGCAGGAAGACGTGCAGGCCGCCATCAAGGCCGGCGTGCGTATCAGCGACCAGCATATCGTCGACAAGGTCCGCCGGGCGGTGCTGACCCAGCGTCTGCCGCCGGGCACTCGCCTGCCCGAGGTGACCCTGGGGGAGGTCTTCGGCGTGAGCCGTTCGGTGGTGCGCAAGGCACTGACCCGGCTCGCCGCCGACCATGTGGTCGACCAGCGCCCGAACCAGGTGGCCCGGGTGCGTGCCCCCAGCATCGAGGAAACCCGGGAGACCTTCGCCGCCCGGCGCCTGGTGGAGGGCGAAGTGGTGGCACTGCTCGCCGGCCAGGTGGATGCCGAGGCGCTGGAAGGGCTGGTCCGCGAGGCAGAGTGCGAGGCCGAGGCCCATGCCCGCGGGGACGAGCCGGCGCGCATCGAGCACTCCCTGGCGCTTCACCATCGCCTGGCCGAGCTGTCGCCGAATCGCGTGCTGGGTGTCATGCTCACCGACCTGATCCTGCGCACCTCCATCGTCATCGCCCTCTACAAGCGCCCCTCGCTGGCTTCCTGTTACCTGGAAGGTGACCATGGCCGGCTGCTGGCTCGACTGCGCGAGGACGACCCCGAGGCGGCGCGACAGGTGATCGACGACCACCTGCGGGGGCTGGAGAACCTGCTCGACCTCGGCCCCCGGGAGACCGAGGCCGACCTGATGGCGATCCTCGGCCGGGGCCTGCACGCCGAGGCCTGATGCCGGCCGCTTGACCGGGGTCAGGCGCGTCACCTGCGTTGGCGTTCCCGTCTTGTCCGTGCGCTCACCCTGGCCGACAATGCCGCAACGGCGGCGGTACCGCCGTCTTCGGACCAGGAGGCGTGATGAGATCAAGATTCCGACCCCTGCTGCTCGGGCTGCTGTCGCTGCTGCCGCTGGCGGTCAAGGCGGACGTGCCGACCGTGGCGGCGGCCTCGGATCTGCAGTTCGCCCTCAGCGAGGCGGCCGAGCGCTTCCGCGAAGCGAGCGGGCATGACTTGCGTCTCAACTTCGGCTCCTCGGGCAACTTCCGCCGCCAGATCGCCCAGGGCGCTCCCTTCGAGCTCTACCTCTCTGCCGACGAGGCCTATGTGCACGCCCTGCACGAGGAGGGGCGCACCGAGGACGCGGGCGTGGTCTACGCCATCGGTCGCCTCGCCTGGCTGCAGCGGGCCGGTCGTGACGACCTGCCGGAGGCTACTGCCCCCCTGGAGGGCGTGCGCGAGGCGATCGCCACCCACCGGGTCGGTGAGGGCCGGCCGCGCATCGCCCTGGCCAACCCGGAACATGCGCCCTACGGCGTGGCTGCCAGGCAGGCGCTGGAGCACGCCGGCCTGTGGGAGGACACGGCACCGCTGCGCATCCTCGGCGAGAACGTTTCCCAGGCCGCCCAGTTCGCACTCTCCGGCGATGCCCGTGGCGGCCTGGTGGCCTGGTCGCTGGCCCTGGCGCCGACGCTGGCCGAGCGCAGCGAGCATGTGCTGATTCCCGAGGCGTGGCACGCTCCGCTGGTGCAGCGCATGGCGCTGGTTGCCGGGGCCGGGGAGGTGGCTCGCTCCTTCTATGACTGGCTGCAGCAGGAGGAGGCTCGCGAGATCCTCGAGCGCTACGGTTTCCGGCTGCCCGACGGTGAGGGTGCATCTTCCTGATGGATTGGACGGCGCTCTCGGTCTCGCTGCAACTGGCGTTCGGCACCTGTCTGCTCCTGCTTCCCTTCGGCCTTTGGCTGGGGCGGGTCCTGGCCACCACCCGGGTTCGCGGCAAGCCGCTGTTCGAGGCCCTGGTTGCCTTGCCGCTGGTGATGCCGCCGACGGTGCTGGGCTTCTACCTGATGCAGTCGTTCGGTGCCGATGCCCCGTTCGGTGCCCTCTGGCAGCGGCTGTTCGGGCAGGGCCTCAACTTCACCTTCGGCGGCATCCTGCTCGCCTCGCTGGTGGCCAACCTGCCGTTCGCCGTGCAGCCGATCCAGCGCGCCTTCGAGACCATTCCCGCCAACCTGCGCGAGGCGGCCTGGTGCAGTGGCCTCTCGCCCTGGCAGACCTTCCGGCGCATCGAGCTGCCGCTGGTCTGGCCGGGCCTGGTCTCGGCGCTGGCACTGACCTTCGCGCATACCCTGGGCGAATTCGGCGTGATCCTGATGGTGGGCGGCTCCATCGACGGCGAGACCCGCACCCTGGCCATCGCCATCTACGACCGGGTACAGGCCTTCGACGAGGCCGGGGCCGGCATCATGTCGGCGATGCTGCTGCTGGTCTCCTTCCTGACCATCGGCGTGGTCTACGGCCTCGCCGGACGACGGAGGTGGCGCCGTGCCTGAGCCGTCACGCCCTCTGGACGAGGCGAGCCTGGAGGTCAGCCTGCACCAGGCCGGACCGATTCCCCTGGCCACGGACTTCCACTGTCGGCCCGGGGAGCTGCTGGCCCTGGTGGGGCCCTCCGGCAGCGGCAAGACCACCCTGCTGCGGGCCATCGCCGGGCTCTACCGGCCGGCGGGTGGGCGGGTACGCTGTGCCGGCGAGACCTGGTTCGATGCCGCCAACCGCCTCTCGCTGCGTCCCCAGCAGCGCCGGGTGGGGCTGGTCTTCCAGGACTATGCCCTCTTCCCGCACCTGAGTGCCCTGGCCAACGTCATGGTGGCGCTGGATCACCTCTCGGGTGCCGAGCGGCGCGAGCAGGCACTGGCCTGGCTCGCCAGGGTGCGTCTGGAGGGGCTGGCCGAGCGTCACCCCTCCGAGCTTTCCGGGGGGCAGCGCCAACGGGTCGCCCTGGCCCGGGCCCTGGCCAGGCAGCCCCGGGTGCTGCTGCTCGACGAGCCCTTCTCGGCGGTGGACCAGGTCACCCGGCGCCGCCTGCAGCGGGAGCTGGCTTTGCTGCGCGAGCAGATTCGCATTCCCATCGTGCTGGTCACCCATGACCTGGACGAGGCCTCCGCCCTGGCCGACCGGCTCTGCGTGCTGCATGCGGGACGCAGCCTGCAGGAGGATGTCCCGGAGGCACTGTTCCGTCGCCCGGCCAGTGCCGAGGTGGCCCGGTTGCTGGACCGCCACAACGTCTTCGATGGCGAGGTGGTGGAGGCCGGCGGCCAGCGCTGCCTGCAGTGGGGCCCCTGGCGCCTCGAGGTGGCCCGTGGCCTGGAGGGACTGTCAGCGGGACAGCGGGTCGCCTGGTACCTGCCGCACTCCGACGTGGTGATGCACCGCCGTGGTCGCCCCTCCCAGGGGGAGCGGGAGAACCCGGTATCCGGGCGGGTGGTCGAGATGGTGGTGCTGGGAGGCATCACCTCGGTATCGCTTGCCTTCGCGCACGGGCCCGAGACCCTGCGCTTCGAGATATCCACCCATGCCGCGCGCCGCAACGCCCTGGCACGCGGCGAGACCGTCCAGGTATCGTTGCTGGCGTCGGGAATCCACCTGATGCCCCGCGGCGACACCGTCGATGCCAATGCGAGGATGCCCACATGACCCCCACCCGCCGCCAACTGCTGCTGGGCCTCGCCGCCCTGCTGCCGGCCGCCGCCCTCTATCCGCGCTCCCTGCTGGCCGAGACCCGCGAGCGACTCGAGACCGTGACCCTGGCGCTGCACAGCGACCAGGGTCCTCACCGTCTGCGGGTCGAGGTCGCCCGTACCCTGCCCCAGCGTGGCCAGGGGCTGATGGACCGCGATCACCTTGCCGATGACGCCGGCATGCTGTTCCTCTATCGCAACGAGCAGTCGCCCCGCAACGGTTTCTGGATGTACCGCACGCGGATTCCCCTCGACATCGCCTTCATCGATGCGGACGGGAGAATCGTGGCGATCCGCCAGATGCAACCCTGCGCCTCGGAGCGTCCCGGGGAGTGCCCGGTCACCTACCCCGGGGTGCTCTATCGGGCGGCGCTGGAGGTCAACGCCGGCTACTTCGCCGAGAAGGGCGTCGAGGAGGGCGACTGCGTCAGCTGGCCGGGAAGCGGCAGCCAGTGCCTGGTCGACGTGACCGACGATTCCGCCTAGGGATTCACGCCTCGACGCGCCTCGGCCGGAAGCGCAGCAGGATCAGGGCGATGCCCGCCACCACCAGGCCGCCGCCGGCGAGCTTGTGGATGCCCAGGGTATCGTCCAGCAGCAGCACCCCCAGCAGCACCGCCAGCACCGGCACCAGCAGGGTCAAGGGGACCACCCGGTTGACCGGGTGGCGGCGCAGCAGGCCGTACCAGAGCCCGTAGGCGACGATCGATGACATCACCGCGGTGTAGCCCACCGCCCCCCACCCGGCCCAGCCGGCCCGGCGCATGGCCTCGAGGTGGTCACCCTCGAAGAACAGCGAGCCCAGGGCCACCTGGGGCACCGCGAACAGCGCCACCCAGCCGGCCAGCGCCATGGGGGTGATGTTCGGCCCGCGCTTGATCAGGAGCTGCGAGACCGCCCAGCCCAGTGCGCTGAGCAGCAGCAAGGCCAAGGGCAGCGGCGACGGCAGGGTGGGGCCGCCGGCCAGGACCACGACGCCCGCGAACGACAGCGCCAATCCGGCCAGGCGCCTGGGTCCCAGGCGTTCCCCGAGGAAGATCACCGCCAGCAGCGTGGCGAAGGGCGTGCCCATCTGTACCAGCAGCGCTCCCGTGCCGGCCTCGGCCTGGGCCAGGCCGATGAACAGCAGGGCGAAGTGCAGCGTGCCGAAGGTCGCCGAGAGCACCAGCAGGAACGGCAACTGGTGCCGGGCGACGGGGTGGAAGGGCACCAGCAGGGCAGCCACCAGCATGAAGCGCAGGGTGGTCATCAGCAGCGGCGGCATCTCCGCCACCCCCACCTTGATCACGATGATGTTGAGTGCCCAGATGGTGACGACGGCGAGGCCCAGCAACAGATCCCGGAGTGGCACGTTTCGTCCTTGAAGTTGGTTGGCGGCATTCGGGACATCAGGATATCAGTTCGGCGGGGTGGCTTCGCGAGGCATCGCCGGCCCGGGAGCCCGTTCGCGCCCACGGGGCGGACCCTGGCCTTCCCTTCAACGCTTATCGCTCTACAATGCGATGGGAATCCATCCGATTCTCCCGATACCAAGAATTAGCCGACTCCCCGCGGGGAAGTGCGGCAAACCACTCAAGGACACGCCATGAAGTCGTCACGCCATTTCGCCAAGTTCGCCGCGGCCCTGGCCGGCGCCGCCGTGCTCAGCGCCTCGCTCTCCGCCCAGGCCCGCGAGCTCTCCGTCTCCACCGTGCTCTCCGATGCCTTTCCCTGGGGCCAGGCGGCCGAGAAGTGGGCCGAGCTGGTGGAGGAGCGCACCGAGGGGCGCATCACCCTGCGCGTCTATCCCAATTCCCAGCTGGTGGCCGGCGATCAGACCCGCGAGTTCTCCGCCATGCGCTCCGGACTGATCGATGCCGCGGTGGGCTCCACCATCAACTGGTCGCCCCAGGTGCAGGAACTCAACCTCTTCTCGCTGCCCTTCTTCCTGCCCGACGAGGCGGCGGTGGACGCGGTGACCGGCGGCGAGGCCGGCGAGATGATCTTCGAGGCCATCGAGTCCCGCGACGTGGTTCCCCTGGCCTGGGGCGAGAACGGCTTCCGCCAGCTCTCCAACTCCCGCGGCCCGATCAGTGAGCCCGGCGACCTGGACGGCCTGAAGATCCGCGTGGTGGGCTCGCCGCTGTTCCAGGACACCTTCAACGCCCTGGGCGCCGACCCGACCCAGATGAGCTGGACCGACGCCCAGCCGGCACTGACCACCGGCGCGGTGGACGGCCAGGAGAACCCACTGTCGGTGTTCGACGTGGCGCGCATCGATCAGGTGGGCCAGCAGTACCTGACCCTGTGGAACTACATGAACGATCCGCTGATCTTCGCCGTGAACCGCCAGGTCTGGGACTCCCTGGAGGAGGGCGACCGCGAGATCCTGCGCGAGGCGGCCGTGGAGGCCGGCCAGTGGGAGATCGCCATGACCCGCGAGGAGGAGGGCGAGCGCCTGGCCGATATCCAGGAGCGCGGCGTCAACGTCACCGAGCTGACCGACGCACAGTACCAGGCCTTCGTCGAGGCCACCGCCGAGGTCCACGACAAGTGGGTGCCACGCATCGGCGAGGCACTGGTCGAAGCGGCCAGCGAGGCCGTCGAGGCGCGCTGATCCGGCCATCCCAGGCACCATGCGACCGGCCCCTGTGGGGCCGGTCTTCTTTCCCGAGGTCGTCATGAAACTCACCCCCGATGCCCGGCCGGAGCGCTGGCTCGCCTCCCTGGCGCTGGTGATCATCGCACTGATCAGTCTCGGCAACGTGGTCACCCGCTACATCACCGGCGGCTCGCTGGCCTTCACCGAGGAGTTCTCGGTCTTCCTGCTGGTGGTGTTGACCTTCGCCGGCGCCGCGGTGGCCCTGCGCCGCAACGGCCATATCCGTGTGGGCCTGCTGGAGCGGGCGCTGCCGTCGGCACCGCGCAAGGCCCTGATCCTTTTCCAGTGGGCCTGCGGGATGACCGTGCTTGGCCTGATCACCTGGTTCGGCGGCAGGCTGGCCTGGCAGGAGTACCAGTGGGAGTCGCTCTCGCCGGGGCTGGGCCTGCCCCAGTGGTGGTACATCGTCTGGCTGCCGCTGCTCTCGGCGGCGATGCTGGTCCGCCAGACCCAGCAGACCCGGGACCGGCTGCGCGGGAGGCTCGCCGATGAGCCCTGACCTGTGGATGCTGCTGGCCTTCGCGGGCCTGCTCATTGCCGGGGTGCCGGTGGCCTTCTCCCTGGGGCTGGCCGGCGCCGTGGGCATCCTGGCCGGGCTGCCGCCGGCGATGCTGGCCACGCTGGGCACCAACACCTACAACAGCATCGCCAAGTACCCGCTGATCGCCATCCCGCTGTTCATCCTCACCGGGCTGATCTTCGAGCGCTCCGGGGTGGCACTGCGCCTGGTGCGTTTCGCCCAGGCGCTGATCGGCCCGCGCCACGGCGGCCTGGCCCTGGTGGCGGTGCTGGTATGCATGATCATGGGCGGCATGAGCGGCTCGGGGCCGGCGGACGCCGCGGCGGTGGCCATGGTGATGCTGCCGAGCATGACGAAGGCGGGCTACCCCAGGCCCTTCTCGGCCACCCTGATCGCCGCCTCGGCCTCCACGGCGATCCTGATTCCCCCCTCGGTGGCGCTGATCCTGTACTCCATCGTGGTACCGGGGGTGGACCTGCGCGCGCTGTTCGCCGCCGGGCTCTTTCCCGGCATCCTCGCCGGCCTGGCACTGCTGGTGCCGGTGCTGATTGTCTCGAGGCGCTTCGGTTGGGAGGGCAGCTCGCCGGCAGCGGGCGCCGAGCGCCTGCGGGTGGGGGAGACCTTCAAGCAGGCGCTGCCGGCGCTCTTCGCCCCGGTGCTGATCCTCGGCGGGCTGCGCTCCGGGCTCTTCACCCCCACCGAGGCGGCGGTGGTGGCGGTGGCCTACGGGGTGGTGATCGGGCTCTTCGTGACCCGCGAGATCGGCCTCAAGGACCTCTGGGGCCTGTTCGGCGAGGCGGCGGTGATCTCGGGGGTGGTGATGCTGATCATCGCGCTCGCCGGCATCTTCGCCTGGGCCGGCACCATGCTCGGCACCTTCCGCGACATGGCCCAGTGGATCATCGCCCTGACCGACAACGGGGTGCTGCTGCTGATCCTGATCATGCTGGCGGTGCTGGCCGCGGGCATGCTGCTCGACGCGATCTCCATCTACCTGATCCTGATGCCGATCCTGATCCCGGTGATGCAGCACTTCGAGTGGAACCCGGTGTGGTTCGGCATCCTGCTGGCCATGAACATCGCCATCGGGCAGTTCACGCCGCCCGTGGCGGTCAACCTGATGGTGACCACCGAGGTGGCGAAGATTCGCCTGGAGCAGACCATCGGCTGGGCGCTGCTCTTCGTGGTGGCCATGGCCGGCGCCCTGGCGCTCGTCGCCGTGTTCCCGGAGATCGCGCTATGGCTGCCGCGCGTTCTCGGCTACAACGTCGGGTAGGGCGCTGGCCGCTCTCCCGTCGGACTCCGCGGTCGTGCGTGGATTGCCCGGCGGGGCGTCTGGCCCTCAACCCTGCTGCAGTGCCTCCAGGGTGCGCTGGTGGAGTTCGGCGCTGGCAGAGTCGAAAAGCACGAAGCGCACGAGTTCGATCCCGGGACAGTGGGGCAGGGTCCTGATCACCGTGGAGAGGGCGATGCGTGCGGCCTCCGCCGCCGGATAGCCGAAGGCGCCGGCGGAGATCGCCGGGAAGGCGATCGATGCGATGCCGTGCTGTTGCGCCAGTTCCAGTGCATGGCGATAACAGGCGGCGAGCAGCTCGTCCGAGGGTTCGTCGACGCCGTAGACCGGCCCCAGGCAGTGAATCACGTGGCGATTGGGCAAGCCGTGGGCGCCACTGATCACCGCCTGGCCGGGCTGGATGGGGGCGAGGGGGCGGCACTCCCTGGCCAGGCCGGGTCCCGCGGCGCGATGCAGGGCACCGGCGACACCGCCGCCGCTCTCCAGTCGGGCATTGGCGGCATTGACGACGGCATCGATGTCGGGTTGATGGGCGATATCGCCTTGTTGGCACTGGATGCGGGAGGCGGTGTCCATCGGCAATCTCCTGGTCGGCGGTGACACGTCAAGTTCTTCCCCTGTGACCGGTGCCAACCCTGGAGTTCCTTGCGCGGAACGCCTGCGACCCAGCGGCGCGGCAGGATTGCTCGCAGGCGTGGGTGGCGTACAATATTCCGGTCTAACCTTATTCTCTATGGTTCTGGAGGCTGCATGCTCTTTCCCTCGCGCTACGCTCCCCTGGTGTTTGCCGTCCTGATGTCGATCTACATGGTGACACTGATGACCTTCGTCATCACCTGGGTCAACACCGGCCTGGGGGAAGGCTTCCTCGGTCGCTGGTGGCGCGCCTTCTATATCGCCTGGCCGGTGGCCTTCATGCTCATCCTCATCGGGGCCCCGCGGCTGCAGCGGGTGGCGGCGAAGCTGATACGCCGACCGGCTGGCTGATCGCTGTCTGGAAGGAGGCCGTCCGGTGCGACAGATTTGTTGCGATGTCGCGATACTTTCGCGACATTCGTTGCAAATCGACGCAGAAAGTTGCAACAAGCTCGCCAAGCCTGTACCAATAGCTGCCCCCGAAGAGAAGACGGCGGCTCCTGCCTGTACGGCGGAGCCCCGGGATGCCGCCCGGCCTCCCGGGAGAGCGCCGGACAAGTACAGAGGAGGCGACATGAACCAGCGTGTGCACATCGAGCTCGGCAGTCCCGAGGCCGAGGTCTTCGAGGCCCGACAGTTCAAGGTCTACACCCACCGCCAGCTCGACAGGATCGAAGCGATCCAGAACCTGCCTGACGATCTGCGCTTCGACATGCGGGTCGTCAGCCAGGTGCTGCCGTTCCGGGTCAACGAGTACGTGATCGACGAGCTGATCGACTGGAACAACATCCCGGCGGACCCGGTCTTCCAGCTCACCTTTCCCCAGCGCGGCATGCTGCGCCCCGAGCACTACGACGAGGTGGCCGAGCTGGTCCGCCGCGGCGCCGATGCCGCCGAGATGAAGCCGGTGATCGAGCGGGTTCGAAGCGAGCTCAACCCCCATCCGGCGGGGCAGATGGACCTCAACCTGCCGCTGCTCGACGGCGAGCCGCTGCCTGGCATGCAGCACAAGTACCGCGAGACGGTGCTGTTCTTCCCCAGCCAGGGCCAGGTGTGCCACAGCTACTGCACCTTCTGCTTCCGCTGGGCGCAGTTCGTGGGCGACAAGGAGCTGAAATTCGCCTCCAGCGAGGCGGATTCCCTGCACCGCTATCTCGCCGAGCATACCGAGGTCACCGACCTCTTGATGACCGGCGGCGACCCCATGGTGATGAAGGCCAAGCACCTGCGCATGTACCTGGAGGGGCTGATGGCGCCGGAACTGGACCATGTCCAGGACATCCGCATCGGCTCCAAGAGCCTCACCTTCTGGCCCTACCGCTTCGTCACCGATCCCGACGCCGAGGATATCCTCGACCTCTTCCGCGAGCTGACGGCGGCCGGCAAGCACGTGGCCTTCATGGCGCACTTCAACCACTGGAAGGAGATGGACACCCCCATCTGCCGCGAGGCGATCCGTCGCATCCGGGCCACCGGGGCGGAGATCCGCACCCAGGCGCCGCTCCTGAAGCACATCAACGACGACGCCGACCAGTGGGCGCGCATGTGGACCACCCAGGTGCGCCTGGGGATGATCCCGTATTACATGTTCGTGGAGCGCGACACCGGCGCCCGCCACTACTTCGAGGTGCCGCTGGTGCGGGCCTGGGAGATCTACCGCGAGGCCATGAAGCAGGTGCCGGGCCTGGCGCGTACCGCCCGGGGGCCGTCGATGTCCGCCGATCCCGGCAAGGTGGAGATCCAGGGGGTCACCGAGATCAAGGGCGAGAAGGTCTTCGTGCTGCGTTTCATCCAGGGGCGCGACAGCGACTGGGTGCAGCGGCCCTTCTTCGCGAAATATGACGAAGAAGCCACCTGGCTCAACCACCTGGAACCGGCGCTGGGAGAAAGCGAGTTCTTCTATGAGCCCGAGTTTGCCGCCATGAAGGACGAGAAGCAGGCGCTGATCATGAAGGCCTCCTGAGCTCGCCTGGACGCCTCGACGCTCACTCGGGAACCGCGCCACGGCGCGGTTTTCGTGTTGCGGTGCAGCGAAAAGTTAACGTTTCATAAACGCAGTCAAGCGCTAGACTGTCCTTAAGGACATGGAGATGTGACCCGGCTTGAGCGACGTCATGGTCGGGTGTTTTCTCTGGAGTTGTTTTTTCCGCTAAAGTAGAAATGTGTGGTAGATTCGCGGCCATCAGGCGGCGTGCTGCCCATAACATCTTCCTACAACGTCAAGAGGTGAGTTCATGAAACGCCATGCTTTCTCCGCCGCTGCCGTCTCGGGCGCGCTGCTGGGTGCCGCGATGTTCTCCGCCCCGGCCGTGGCCCAGGAGCGCTACATCACCATCGGTACCGGCGGCCAGACCGGTGTCTATTACGTGGTCGGCCAGTCCGTCTGCCGCATGGTCAATCGCGGCAGCGACGAGCACAACATCCGCTGCAACGCGCCGTCCACCGGCGGCTCCGTGGCCAACGTCAACGGCATGAAGGCCGGCGAGCTGGACATGGGCGTGGTGCAGTCCGACGTCCAGTACCGCGCCTACCACGGCGAAGAGAACTTCGCCGACGACGGCCCCTGGGAAGAGATGCGTGCCGTCTTCACCATGCACGGCGAGCCGCTGACCGTGGTCGCGCGTGCCGACTCCGGCATCGAGCACTTCAGCGACTTCCCCGGCAAGCGCGTGAACATCGGCAACCCGGGGTCCGGCCAGCGCAACACCATGAACCAGGTGATGGATGTCATGGGCTGGGATACCGACACCTTCTCGCTGGCTTCCCAGCTGGATGCCGCCGAGCAGGCCGCGGCCCTCGCCGACAACAATATCGACGCCATGGTCTATGTGGTGGGTCACCCCAATGGCTCCATCCAGGAGGCGACCACTACCGTCGATTCCAAGCTGATTCCGGTGACCGGCCCCGAGATCGAGGAGATCATCGAGTCCAACCCCTATTACACCCATGCGGTGATTCCGGGAGGCCTCTATCGCGGGAATGACGAGGATGTCGAAACCTTCGGCGTGGCGGCGACCTTCGTGACCTCCACCGACACCGACGAGGAGATCGTCTACGAGACCGTCAAGGCGGTGTTCGAGAACTTCGATCGCTTCAAGCGGTTGCACCCGGCCTTCGCCAACCTCGAGGAGGAGACCATGATCTCCGATGGCCTGACCGCTCCGCTGCATGATGGTGCGGCCCGCTATTACCGTGAGCGCGGCTGGATCGAGTGATCCAGGCCTGATCGGGGCTCACCTTTGGTGACCGGTGCGCGGACTCCCTCGAGGTGTCCGCGCATCTCGTTGGTAGCATCGAAAGTGACCACACCGGGGGCAGACAACATGGAAAGCAGGTCAATCGACTGTGGGCAGGGCTAGCACATGACTGACGACAAGAAGACTACCGGGGCCGGGGACGTCGATCTGGAGGATATGGTCGCCTCCAGTGATTCGGGGGCACGCAAGCCGCTGGGTGCGCCGGGCAAGCTGCTGGTGGGGATCGCGGCCGCCTGGTCGCTGTTCCAGCTGTGGATCGCCTCGCCGCTGCCCTTCATGCTGCGTTTCGGGGTCTTCAATGCCACCGAGGCGCGCTCGATACACCTGGCCTTTGCCCTCTTCCTGGCCTTCATGGCCTATCCAGCGCTGAAACGCTCCCCTCGTGATCGCATCCCGATCCAGGACTGGGTCTTCGCGGCGGTGGCGGCGTTCTGTGGCGCCTACATGTTCCTCTTCTACGAGCAGCTGGCCCAGCGCCCCGGTGCACCGATCCTCCAGGACGTGATCGTCGGGGTCGTCGGCATCCTGATGCTGCTCGAGGCGACGCGGCGGGCCCTGGGGCCGCCGCTGATGATCGTCGCCTCGGTATTCATCGTCTATTCGCTGTTCGGCCCCTACATGCCGGGCATCCTGGCCCACCGGGGGGTCAGCTTCTATGGTCTGGTCAACCACCAGTGGCTGACCACCCAGGGGGTGTTCGGCATTGCGCTGGGGGTCTCGACCAGCTTCGTGTTCCTGTTCGTGCTGTTCGGCGCCCTGCTCGACAAGGCCGGGGCCGGCAACTACTTCATCAAGGTGGCCTTCTCGCTGCTCGGCCACTACAAGGGCGGGCCGGCCAAGGCCGCGGTGGTGGCTTCGGGCATGACCGGCCTGATCTCGGGGTCGTCGATCGCCAACACCGTCACCACCGGCACCTTCACCATCCCGATGATGAAACGGGTCGGTTTTTCCGCCGAGAAGGCCGGGGCGGTGGAGGTCTCCTCCTCGGTCAACGGCCAGATCATGCCACCGGTGATGGGGGCGGCGGCCTTCCTGATGGTGGAGTACGTCGGCATTCCCTATGTGGAGGTGATCAAGCACGCCTTCCTGCCGGCATTGATCTCCTATATCGCCTTGATCTACATCGTCCATCTCGAGGCGCTGAAGGCCGACATGCAGGGCCTGCCCTCGAGCAACCCGGCGCGGCCGCTGCTCAACAAGCTGATCGGCTTCCTGACCGGGCTGCTGCTGCTGATGGCACTCTCGTTCGCGGTCTACTACGGCCTCGGCTGGCTCAAGCCGGTGCTCGGTGACGCCACCCCCTGGGTGGTGGCCGTGGTGCTCGCGGTGATCTATGTGTCCCTGCTCAAGGTAGGGTCGAAATACCCGGAGCTCGAGCTGGACGACCCGGCTTCCCAGGTGGTCGAGCTGCCCCAGACCCGGCCCACGGTGATGGTCGGCCTGCACTACATCCTGCCGGTGATCGTGCTGGTGTGGTGCCTGATGGTCGAACGCCTGTCGCCGGGTCTCTCAGCCTTCTGGGCCACGGTCTTCATGATCTTCATCATGATCACCCAGCGCCCGATCATCGCGCTGTTCCGCGGGCGCAGCCGCATGGCCGAGGATGTGAAGGAGGGCTTCATGGACCTGTGGGAAGGCCTGGTGGCCGGTGCCCGCAACATGATCGGCATCGGTATCGCCACCGCGGCGGCGGGCATCATCGTCGGGGCGGTCTCCCAGACCGGTGTCGGCCTGGTGCTGGCCGACGTGGTGGAGATCCTCTCCATGGGCAACCTGATGCTGATCCTGCTGCTCACCGCGGTGCTCAGCCTGATCCTCGGCATGGGCCTGCCGACCACCGCCAACTATATCGTGGTCTCGGCGCTGCTGGCACCGGTGATCGTGATGCTGGGGCAGCAGAACGGCCTGATCGTGCCGCTGATCGCGGTGCACCTGTTCGTCTTCTACTTCGGCATCATGGCCGACGTCACGCCGCCGGTTGGCCTTGCCTCGTTCGCTGCCGCCGCAGTGTCCGGAGGCGATCCCCTGCGTACCGGCTTCCAGGCCTTCTACTACAGCCTGCGTACCGCGGCACTGCCGTTCCTGTTCATCTTCAACACCGACCTGCTGCTGATCGAAGTCACCTTCCTGCAGGGGATCGTGGTCTTCGTCGTGGCGACCATCGCCATGCTCATCTTCGCCGCCGGCACCCAGGGCTTCATGATCGCCCGCAACCGCTGGTACGAGAGCATCCTGCTGCTCCTGGTGGCCTTCACCCTGTTCCGTCCCGGCTTCTGGATGGACATGATCCACGACCCCTACCAGCAGGTGGCCCCGGCACAGTTCGAGCAGGCACTGGGGGAGGTCGACGATGGCAGCCAGCTGCGGGTGCAGATTGCCGGCGAGGATGCCTTCGGCGATCCCATGTCCACCTTCGTGCTGGTGCCGGTGCCCAGTGGCGAAACGGGCCGGGAGCGCCTCGAGAACCTGGGGATGGAGTTGATCATCGATGGCGACCAGGCCTTCATCGACTTCGTCGAGTTCGGCAGCCTGGCCGAGGACCTGGGCTTCGACTTCGACCAGGAGATCATCGAGGTCTCGGCGCCGGTGGATCGCTGGGCCAAGGAGTGGATGTGGATACCGGGCTTCCTGGTGTTCGGCCTGGTGGTACTGCTCCAGCGTCGCCGTCGTGAACCCGATACCGGCACTGCCGCCACTGCCTGAAGGAGATCATGACCATGTACAGCAAGATCATGCTGCCGGTGGACCTCAACGAGGAGAGCTCCTGGAAGAAGGCGCTGCCCACGGCGGTGACCCTGTGCCGGACCTTCGGTGCCTCGCTGCACGTGGTGACGGTGCTGCCGGACTACCGCATGCCGCTGGTGGGCTCCTACTTTCCCAAGGACTTTGCCAGCAAGGCCCACGAGGCAATCACCGAGGCCCAGCACAAGTTCATCCGCGAGCACGTGCCCGAGGATATCCAGACCCAGACGGTGATCGTCGACGGCTCCCCCTGGGAGGCGATCATCAAGGCGGCCAAGAAGCTCGAGGTGGACCTGATCGTCATGGCCTCCCACAACAAGCGCAAGTTCGCCGACTACGTGCTCGGCCCCAACGCCGAGCACGTGGTGCACCACTCGAAGGTGTCGGTGATGATCGTGCGTTGAGCCCTGGGCACCGCCCGGACCTGCCAGCCCCGGTCAGTCGGCCGGGGTTTCTTCTCTTGGCGCCCTCCCACCCCCCCCTCGGCGATCACCACGCCCCGACCGGCCCCTGCGTTGATCACGTCCCCTGCAGGATTGACCGCGGTCAACTACATTAAAGCTGTGTTAAAGGATGAAGGCGGCATTAGCGCGGTAACCGGTGTCGCTGCACGAAGCCCGCTCAGGAAGGACGGCACTGCCTGGCGGAGGCTGTCTTCGGCGGAAGAAGCTGTCTTTTGCGGAAATAGGGGTGAAACCATGAATGCGGCAACAACAAGAAAGTATGACAAGGCTGCTGCGCCCAGGGTCAAGATCACCATCAACCCGGTGGGCATGGACAGGCCACGGGCTTGGCTGGCGGCAGGTTTCGAGGATTTCCGCCGGGCCACGGCTGTCAGCCTGGCCTATGGGATGTTCTGGGTGGGGTTGAGCATCGCGATCACCGCCGGTGCCCTGACGCTCGGCCTCTGGCACTGGCTGTTGCCGCTGGTGGCAGGCTTCATGTTCCTGGGGCCGCTGGTGGCCGTGGGTTCCTATGGCATCAGCAAGGCGCTGGAGGCCAATCGTGCGCCGCATCTGGGCGACGCCTTCGGGGCCTGGCGTCCCCATGCCGGCCAGCTGGCGATGATGGGCGTGATGATGATGATCTTCTTCCTCGCCTGGATTCGCCTGGCGACCCTGCTGTTCGCGCTCTTCTTCGGCTTCGAGGTGCCCAGCCCGACGACCCTGTATGCCTCCCTGCTGACCACGCCGGAAGGACTGGGCATGATCGCCGTGGGTACCGCGATAGGCGGTGTGCTGGCCTTCGGCGCCTTCACCGTCAGTGTCGTGGCGATTCCGACCCTGATGGACCAGGACCTCACCTTCATGGAGGGTATCGAGGCAAGCGTGCGCTCGGTGGCACGCAACGTCCGTCCCATGCTGCTGTGGGCGGCCATCCTCACCGGCTGCGTGCTGGTCGGGGTGATGACCTTCTATATCGGCCTGGCGCTGATCCTGCCGGTGCTCGGGCATGCCAGCTGGCATGCGTACGAGGATCTGGTGCGTATCGAGCCGGTCGAGGGAGGCGAGGAACTGCACGGCTGATCGGCCAGGGAGCGCCGCCTGGTGCTCCCTGGCGGGCAGGGTTATGCTGGGGGCGATCATCGCCCCCTGTTTTATTGTGCTGCCGCCATTAGCCGGATGCCGCCATGCTGTTGCCGTATCTCGCCCAGCTCTCCCGCCTCCGCTTCGCCGGCCCGCTGGCCCTCTGTCTGTCGGCCATGCCGGTCCAGGCCGAGCGGCCCATGGTGCCACCGGGGGCGGCCAGTCATCCCCTCGCCCATCAGATCGACGGCTGCATGGAAGAGGGCGACTGGTTGCCCGAGGCGATGCTGGCCTGTGCCGCCGACGCCGAGCCGCAGTGGCAGGAGGAGGTGGCGCGCCTCACCGCCCGCCTCGCCAGCGTGCTCGGTGCCGAGGCAAGGGAGGCCCTGGAGGCAAGCGACCTGGCCTGGCAGGCCAGTCGCGACGCGGACCTGGCCCTCGTCGGGGCCTATCATGACCAGCTCGAGGACGCCGGGCTCGGTGATCCCGACCTCATTCCGCTGGCACGCCAGCTGCACCGCAATGCCGTGTTCGAGGGTCGGGTCGGGCGCCTGCAGCGGTTCCTGGACGGGCTGGAGGCGGTCCATGATGTCGCCGAGCCACCTCCACACTGAATGCTGTGCCGTGTCGCGCGCCGTCACCTGACCTTTTCCAGCGAATCGCGTAGTCTTGGCGCCATCCTTCCGCCTGCACAGGATCGTCCCATGCGCCAGAGAGTCTCGTCGTGTGTTCTGCTCGGTTTGGTCGTCGCCGTCCTGCTGTCTTCGATACCGGTCGCTGCCTCCTCGCTTCCCGAGCCCACCGGAGAGGTCATCCTCACCGTGACCGGTGATATCGACCATCCCAACGTGGGCGACGAGGCCCGCTTCGATCGCGACATGCTCATGGCGATCTCGCCGAGGGTGGTCGAGACCCACACGCCCTGGCACGGCGAGTCGGGCCGCTATGAGGGACCGCTGTTCAGGGCGGTGCTGGCTGCCGTCGGGGCCAACGGGGACCGGATACGGGTCCGGGCGTTGAACGACTACGAGGCCGAGATCCCGGTCTCCGACCTGCACGACTACGACGTCATCCTGGCCATGACGCGCAACGGCAAGGAGATGGCGATCCGCGACTTCGGCCCGCTGTTCGTGCTTTACCCCTTCGACGACCATCCCGAGCTCCTGACCGAGACGATCCGCTTCCGTTCGGTCTGGCAGGTGGGATACCTGCATGTGCACTGACGCCTCGGTGGGCTGACCCGGAATGCTTGCGTTGATGCACCACCCGCTGCGCCTCAAGCTGGGTGCCATCGCGGCGCTGCTCTTCTTCGCCGCTGCCCTGATAGTGGTCGGCCTGGTCTCGTGGCGACAGGACAGCCTCGCCCAGAGCGTGGGGGGGGACGCGGCCTGGCATGCCTACAAGCTCGACCGGGACACGGTGCAGCTGCGCAACTACCTCGGGCAACCGGAACATAGCCTGGAGGAGCTCGAGCTGCGTTTCGAGCTGCTCTACAGTCGTCTCACCCTGCTGCGAGGGGGGGACATCACCCAGCTGCTGGACAGCATCCCCGTGGCGGCCGGCCTGATGGACGAGATCCGCGAGCGACTCGAGGTCCTGGACGCCGACATCCAGCGACTGGAGGCCCTGGACGACGGTGCCCGGCTCGTCCTGGACCGCCAGCTCGAGGCCCTGGGCGTGCGCACCGAGCGGCTGATCATCGCCATCAACGGTCACCTGGCCGAGTCGGCGACCCGCGAGCGGGAGCAGCTGCAGCGGCTCTATGCGCTGCTGCTGGTGCTGATACTGGCCATGAGCATGGCGGCCCTGCTGGTGGTCGTCTTCCTGTTCCGTGAGGCCCGCGACAATGCGGCCGCCCGGCGCACACTCGAGGCGCTGAGTCGCGAGCTGGAGGTCTCTGCACGGAGCGCGGAATCGGCCAGCCAGGCCAAGTCGGAGTTCCTCGCCACGGTCAGCCATGAGGTGCGTACGCCTCTCAACGGCGTGATCGGCATGAGCGACCTGCTTCTCGACCAGCCGCTGGAGGGGCGCGCCCGCCACTATGCCCGCACCATCCACGACAGCGCCGGCCTGCTGCTGGAGCTGATCAATGACCTGCTCGACTTCTCGAAGATCGAGGCCGGCCGCCTGGAGCTGGAGTCGCGCCCGCTGGAGCTCCCCGAGCTGGTCGATGGCGTGATCACGCTGTTCGTGCACCGTGCCGAGGCCCGCGGCGTGACGCTGGTCAGCCGCCTTGACCCGGCGCTGCCGGTGCGAGTGGTCAGTGACCCCGGCCGCCTCCGGCAGGTGCTGCTGAACCTGCTCTCCAATGCCATCAAGTTCACCGAGGCGGGCGAGGTACGCCTCGAGGTGGCGGCCGGCGGGGACAACCGGATCCGTTTCGAGGTGATCGACTCCGGCTGCGGCATCGAGGCGGACCAGCTGCCTCGGCTGTTCGAGCCCTTCCAGCAGGGCGACGCCTCCACCGCTCGCCGCTTCGGTGGTACGGGCCTGGGCCTGGCGATCTGCCGTCGCCTGGTGGAGGCCATGGGAGGACGGGTCGGTGTGGAGAGTGAACCTGGAGCGGGCAGCCGCTTCTGGTTCACGCTGCCGCTGATACCCGCCCAGGTGGAGTCCCCCCTGCTGGCGGGGGTGGAGCCTTCGCCGCAGCCGATGCACCTCGACGAGGCCCGCCTGCTGGTGGTCGAGGACAATCCGGTCAACCAGCAGGTGGCGGTGGCGATGCTGGAGCGTCTGGGTTGCCGGGTCGCCATTGCCGAGCGTGGCGTCGATGCCCTGGAGCGGGTGTCCCGGGAACGCTTCGACCTGATCTTCATGGATGTCCAGATGCCCGACATGGATGGCCTGGAGGTGACCCGGCGCCTGCGCGAGCGGGGTGGCTGGTCGGCCGAGGTCCCGATCGTGGCGATGACGGCCGGGGGCCCGGGAGGAGAGCAGGCGCGTTGCCTGGCGGCGGGCATGAGCGGTTACCTGACCAAGCCGCTGTTCCAGGACGCCCTCGACGAGATACTGCGTCGGCACCTCAAGCACGTCGGTACCATGCCCGCCAGGCCGAAGGCGCAGAACGAGCCGGTCTCGGCCGAGCAGACACTGGACCCCGCCACGCTTGCCGCCTTGCAGGAGAGCCTCGGCGAGGCGGGGCTGGCGGAGCTGGTCGCGCTCTATCGCCGCCAGGCCGTCGACCGGCTGGCGGAGCTGGAGCGGGCCGTGGCGGAGGATGACGGCGATCGGGTCAGGGAGCTGGCCCACCAGCTCAAGGGGGAGTCCTCGAGCCTGGGTGCCGTGAAGGTCTCCGGCCTGGCCCTGCGCCTGGAGCACATGGGCGCAAGCCACCGGCTGGTGGAGGCCGTCGCCGTGCTCGGCATACTGCGCGACTGCCTGGCGACCACCCTGGCCGATCTGGAGGCCTGGCCGGTTGTCGGCTGAGGGGCCGGTACCGGCCAGGGCGTCCGGATCGCCGGGTTCGGGGGCCAGGACACGACAGGACCGACGGAAAGTACGAGCCACCTCAGCCCCGCCGACATGGTCAACCTCAGCCCGGGGGAGATGGCCTTTCCGTCACCCTCCCGGTGGATGCACGGGTCATTTGTGCCGGCGTCGTCGGCCGACTTACACTGCGAGGACGTCACCCAGGAGCCCGCCATGCTCGATTCTCCCGCCGTGGCACCTGCCGTCGCGGTGCCTGCCAGCCAGCCATCGTTGCGAACGGCGGTGAGCCGGCGCCGGGACCCCCGGGGGGCCGCCCTGGACCTGGCCGCCGGGCTTCACCATGCCGACCTCGGCTTCGTGCTGTTCTTCTGCAGCGCCGAGTATCCGCTGGAACGGCTCTCCACCGAGCTGAATGCGGCCTTCGCCGGGGTGCCGGTCTCCGGCTGTACCACGGCTGGCGAGATCACGCCCGAGGGCTATGGCCGTGGCTGCATCGTGGCCATCGGTTTCGACCGCCGTCATTTCGCCGTCTCCAGTGCCCTGGTGGAGGACCTCGATGCCTTCGACCTGGTCCGTGCCCAGCGCCTGGTCGATGGCCTGCTCGACGAGTGCCGCGAACGGGCCCTGGCTCCGGTGGGCGAGCACAGCTTCGCCCTGACCCTGCTCGATGGCCTCTCCAGCAGCGAGGAGCAGGTCCTGGCGACCCTCGACGCCGCCCTGGGGCGCATTCCCAGCTTCGGGGGCTCCGCCGGCGACGACAATCGCCTGGCCCATACCCATGTGCATGCCCGGGGACGCTTCCACAGCCAGGCGGCGGTGGTGGTGCTGATCAACACCCGCCTGCCCTTCGAGGTCTTCACCACCCATCACCTGCGTCCCCTGACGGCGAAACTGGTGGTCACCCGGGCCGACCGAGAACGACGCCGGGTGCTGGAGCTCAATGCCGTGCCTGCCGCCGAGGAGTATGCCCGCCTGGTGGGGCTGCCGGTGGATGCCCTGGATGCCTCGGTGTTTGCCCGTCATCCGCTGGCGGTGCGCCTGGGCGAACAGCACTTCGTGCGCTCCATCCAGAGCGTCAATGTCGACGGCAGCCTGAGCTTCTACTGTGCGGTGGAGAACGGCATCGTGCTCACCGCCATGGAGCCGGCACCGCTGCTGGCCGATCTCGAGGCGGTCTTCGCGGGGCTCACCGAGCGGCTGGGTGAACCTGCGCTGATCATCGGCTGCGACTGTTTCCTGCGCCGCCTCGAACTGGAGGCACTGGACCAGGTGGCGGCTGCCTCCCGACTACTGGGACGCTCGCGGGTGATCGGCTTCAATACCTACGGGGAGCAGCACCATGGCATGCACATCAACCAGACCTTCACCGGGGTCGCCATTGGATCTCTGCCCGGCGCGGGAAGCGCCTGACCAGGCCTCCGCCGGGGAACGGGAACTGCTGGAGGAGAACGCCCGGCTGCGGCGGATCGTGTCGGCGCTGATGGAGCGGGTCGAGTCGGCGGGGGTGGCCGGCGGTGCCCCCTATGCCGCCTTCGAGCATGCGGTGCTGCTGGCCGAGCAGGTCCGCGAGCGCACCGAGGCCCTGCAGCAGACCCTGGCCGAGCTGCATGCCGCCAAGGCTGAAGCCGAGGCGGCCAACCTCTCCAAGACCCGCTTCCTGGCCGCGGTGAGTCATGATCTGCTGCAGCCCCTCAACGCCGCCCGACTCTTCGCCAGCGCGCTGGAGGATCATGCGCTGCCCGAGGCATCGAGCCGGCTGGTGGGGCATATCGGCCGCTCGCTCAAGGACGTGGAGGCGCTGCTGGGTACCCTGGTGGATATCTCGCGGCTCGACGCCGGGGTGCTCGAGCCGGACGTGTCGCCGTTCCGTGCCGCCTCCCTGCTCGATGTGCTGGCCGAGGAGTACCGCCAGATGGCGGCGGCCCGAGGACTCGTCCTGCACTACGTGCCTTCGAGCGTGACAGTCGAGTCGGACCTGGCGCTGCTGGCCAGGGTGGTGCGCAACTTCCTGACCAATGCCATCCGCTACACCGAATCGGGCCATGTGCTGCTGGGCTGCCGGCGTCGTCCTGAGGGGCTGCAGATCCTGGTGGGAGATACCGGACCCGGCATTCCCGAGGCCCTGCGCGAGGAGATCTTTCTCGAGTTCCGGCGTGCGGAGGCGCATCGCGACCGGCAGGATCGCGGCCTGGGGCTGGGACTGGCCATCGTCGATCGTATCAGTGGCATGCTCGGGCATCCGCTGCAACTGGACTCCCGCCCGGGACGGGGCTCCGCCTTCTCGGTACTGGTGCCCTATGCCAGCCAGCCGTCCTCGTCGCCGAGCCCGGCGGCCGAGGCCTCCTCGCCCGGCGAGGCCGACATGCTCGTGGGGGCACGGGTCTGGGTGATCGACAATGACCCGGGCATCTGCGATGGCATGCTGGCCCTGCTGGAGGGGTGGGGCTGCCGGGCCCGGGTGGCCACCTCGCTGGCGGCCCTGGAGGCCCAGGCCGCCGGTGAGTCCGCCGACGTGCTGCTGGTCGACTACCACCTGGACGAGAGGGGGCCCGATGGGCTGGCGGTAGCGGCCTGCCTGCGTGAACGGCAGCCGTCTCTGCCGGTGGTGGTGATCACCGCCAACCATGATGCGGCCATCAAGAGTCGCACCCGTGAGCTCGGCTTCGGCTGCCTGCTCAAGCCCTTGAAGCCGCTGCGTCTGCGCATGCAACTGCTGGCACTGCTGGATGGGGGGTCAGGATGAACCACCGCGGCGGGCTTCCAGCAGGGTCTCCAGGTCGGCCTCGCCGGCGGCGAGGATCGCCTGGACCCGGCCGGGCACGCCGAGCTTGCGCAGGATCGCCGAGACATGGGTCTTGACCGTGGTCTCGGCGATGTCGAGTTCCCGGGCGATCACCTTGTTGGAGGCGCCGCGCATCAGGCGGACCAGCACCTCCAGCTGCTTGTCGGTCAGCTGTGCCAGGCGCTGGCCGAGGGCATCGTCCGGAGGGGCCACGCCTGGCGGCGGGGGCGAGGGAGGCCGGCGCATGATGTCGGGTGGCAGGTAGACATGTCCTTCCAGGATGCGTGTCAGTGCTGCAAGCAGGTCCTGGCGCGGGGTGGACTTGGGGATGTAGCCCACCGCACCCAGGGCGATGGCATCGAGGATGGTGCCCCGCTCCTGGTCGGCGGAGATGATGGCCACCGGCAACCAGGGCAGGGCCTCGCGCAGCGCCGAGAGCCCCGAGAGCCCTTCCGCATCGGGGAGGCCCAGGTCGAGCAGCAGCAGGTCGAGTTCCTCGTGGCATGCCGCCTGCTGCAGGGCACGCTCCAGGCTCTCCGCCTCCAGCAGGCGGCTGCCGGGCAGTCCGGCGGCGATGACGGCACCGATGGCCTCGCGGAACAGCGGATGGTCGTCGGCGACCATCAGGGTATGCATTGGCGATTCCTCGTGACGTGGTCCTCCTACCGAAGTAGGAGGCCGACTCCTGCCATCGGAGTATGTCGCAGATGGCCGGAGTGACCAAGACTGGGTGTTGCACCTTGCATAACGACAACATTCAGGAGCAACGCCATGATCTATGCCAATCCCGGCCTTCCCGGCGCGGTCGTCTCCTTCGACAAGCGCTACGGCAACTACATTGGCGGCGAATTCGTCGCCCCGGTCAAGGGCCAGTACTTCGACAACGTCAGCCCCGTCAACGGGGAGGTGATCTGCGAGATACCCCGCTCCACCGCCGAGGACATCGACAAGGCCTTGGACGCCGCCCACGCCGCCGCACCCGCCTGGGGCAAGACCTCCGCCGCGGAACGCTCCAACATCCTGCTCAAGATCGCCGATCGCATCGAGCAGAACCTCGAGATGCTGGCCGTGGCCGAGACCTGGGACAACGGCAAGGCGGTACGCGAGACGCTCAACGCCGATATCCCGCTGGCGGTCGACCACTTCCGCTACTTCGCCGGCTGCATTCGCGCCCAGGAGGGCACCACCGCCGATATCGACGCCCACACCGTGGCCTACCACTTCCATGAGCCGCTGGGTGTGGTGGGACAGATCATTCCCTGGAACTTTCCGCTGCTGATGGCCACCTGGAAGCTGGCGCCGGCGCTGGCGGCCGGCAACTGCGTGGTGCTCAAGCCCGCCGAACAGACCCCGGTGTCGATCCTCAAGCTGCTGGAACTGGTCGGTGACCTGCTGCCGCCCGGGGTGGTCAACATCGTCAACGGCTATGGCGCCGAGGCCGGCCAGGCCCTGGCCACCAGCAAGCGCATCGCCAAGATCGCCTTCACCGGCTCCACTCCGGTGGGCGCGCACATCCTCAAGTGTGCCGCCGAGAACATCATTCCCTCCACCGTGGAGCTCGGCGGCAAGTCGCCGAACATCTACTTCGCCGACATCATGAACGCCGAGCCCGAGTTCATCGACAAGGCGGTGGAAGGCCTGGTGCTGGCCTTCTTCAACCAGGGCGAGGTGTGCACCTGCCCGTCCCGGGCGCTGATCCAGGAGTCCATGTACGACGCCTTCATGGCCAAGGTCATGGAGCGCACCCTGGCGATCCAGCGTGGCAACCCGCTGGATACCGACGTCCAGGTCGGCGCCCAGGCCTCCCAGGAGCAGTTCGACAAGATCATGTCCTACATGGACATCGCCCGGGAGGAGGGCGCCGAGATCCTGACCGGCGGCGACAAGGCGAGCTTCGACCCGGCCTACGACAAGGGATTCTACATCCAGCCGACCCTGCTCAAGGGCAACAACAAGATGCGCGTCTTCCAGGAGGAGATCTTCGGCCCGGTGGTGGCGGTGACCACCTTCAAAGACGAGGAAGAGGCGCTGGCCATCGCCAACGACACCGAGTTCGGCCTCGGCGCCGGGGTGTGGAGCCGCGACATGAACGTCGCCTTCCGCATGGGGCGCGGCATCCAGGCCGGCCGCGTCTGGACCAACTGCTACCACCAGTACCCGGCCCACGCCGCCTTCGGTGGCTACAAGAAGTCCGGCGTCGGCCGCGAGACCCACAAGGTGGCCCTCGAGCACTACCAGCAGACCAAGAACCTGCTGGTGAGCTACGACACCAACCCGCTGGGCTTCTTCTGAGGTCCCGAGGGGAATCGAGCAGGTGAGCGACCGGGGGTGCGACGCGAGTCGCACCCCCTTCGCGTGAGGGCTGCCGAAACGCGCCCCGATGAGGCATCATCGGTGATATGCCGACCATCGGGACTCCCATGAGCCATTGCGAACCACTCGACCTTCACCAGCAGCGCCTGCAGCACGTGGCCGCACAGCTGCGCGCCAGCGGCGCGCGCCGGGTGCTGGACCTGGGATGCGGTACCGGCACCCTGTTGCAGTACCTGCTGCACGAGCCGCAGTTCGAGACGCTGGTGGGGCTGGAACAGTCCGGCGAACTGCTGGCCCAGGCCCAGCTCAGGCTCGGTGAACGGTCCGGGGCGGGCAACGGTCGCCTGGGGCTGGTGTGTGGCTCCTACGCCGATCCCCAGCCGGGGCTGGCGGGATTCGATGCCGCCGCCATGGTGGAGACCATCGAACACGTGCCACCGGCCACCCTCTCCCGGGTCGAGCGGGTCGTGTTCGGACAGATGCGCCCACCCCTGCTGCTGCTGACCACGCCCAACCACGACTTCAATCCACTCTACGGGATGGCGCCCGGGGAATTTCGCGATGCCGACCACCGCTTCGAGTGGACGCGCGCCCGCTTCAGCGACTGGGCCCGGGGGGTGGCACGCCGCAACGGCTACCGGGTGCGGCTTTCCGGCATCGGGGAATGGCATCCCGAACTCGGCCAGCCGACGCAACTGGCCCGGTTCACCATGAGCGAAGCACGGGCGGGGGGCTGACCGATGCCGTTCGGTGTCGGACGCCACTAGCCGCCGGAGGCCAGCCCCAGCACCCTGGCCTCCTGCCGTCGTCGCTGCCTGAGGTCCCACAGGGTGGCGATGGCCAGCAGCACGAAGCCGGCCAGCTCGACCAGGGCCCGGTAGTCGATGAACAGCGCATACAGGATGAGCCCGCCGCCGGCACTCGCCAGCACGAGCGGGCCAGGGGCACGGTGGCGGCGCAGGCCGGCGGCCAGTGCCGCCAGGGTCAGCACCACGAAGGCGGCGATGGTGCCGGCCCAGGCGCCTTCGTCGAGGGCCAGGCCGAGACCCAGAAGTGGCAGCAGGCCGACCAGTGCCAGGGTGCCATAGCAGCTCAGCAGCGCCAGGCACAGGGCCGCAATGCCGAATAGCCCGCGGCGCCTCAGCAGCAGCAGCCAGCGCCCGGGGGCGAACCTCAGCCACCACTGCCGCAGGCGCGAAGGCGCCGCTGCCCCGCGGCGCATGCCCACCTCGATGGCGTGGGCGCCGAAGCTCGCGGCGACCTCCCGGGTCTGGTCGCTGGGGCTCAGGGCGAAGTAGTCGTGCTCTCCTACCACCCGGACGTCCTCGAAGCCCGCCTCCTCGAACAGGGCCAGCAGCTCCTCCTTGACGGTGGCGCCCACCACGCATTCGACCCAGAGGCGCGGGTCCTCGTGACAGTCCACCGACACCGGCCGATGGATCACCACGTCGGCGAGCTGCAGGCGCCCCCCGGGCTTGAGCACCCGGAACAGCTCGGACACGGCCCGGCGCTTGTCCGGCACCAGGTTGAGGGCGCCGTTGCTGGTGATGCTGTCGACGCAGCCATCGGGCAGTGGCAGCTGCTCCGCCGAGCCCTGGACCACCCCGAGGTTGTCGATGCCGCTGCCGTCGGCGATGTGCTTGAGCTTGCGGGTCATGGGGGCGGTGAGATCCAGGGCGATGACCCGGCCATCCGGACCGGCGAGACGGCTGGCGATCAGCGAATCGTTGCCGGCCCCGGCACCCAGGTCGAGCACCCGGTCACCGGAGCGAATGGCCCCGGCACGGAAGGGATAGCCGACGCCGGCGAAGGAAGCCAGCAGGGGAGGGGGAATGTCCGCCAGCTGCTCCCCGGGGTAGCCCAGTGCCTGGCAGGCAGCACGGCCAACGGGAAAGTGGAAGTGGGACTCCGGCGCCTCGGCCACGGCACTGTACATGTCCTGGACGGCAGCGCTGATCTGTCGAGGGGAATATCCGGGTATCGCAACCATGAGGGGCTCTCCTCACGGGTCAGTGGCACCTAGTCGCCGTCGAACTGGTCGAGCAGGCTGCGGATGCGATGGTGCAGGCGCGGCGGGGCCTTCACCCTGCCGGAGGCTTCCACCCTGGCCCGTAGTCGTTTTTCGAATTCGGCTCGTGTGAAGCAGTCGCGGCACCGGTGCAGGTGTCGCTCGATATCGGCCGCCTGCTGGTGATCCAGCTCCCGGTCGAGATAGTCGAACAGTCGCTCGATGACCTGCTCGCAGCTCAGCTCGCGTGCGCTCATGGCCGTTGCCCTCCCTTTCCCTGGTGGCCGGGCGCCACGCCGGCCTCCATGGCCTGTTCCCAGAGCGTCTTCTGCAGCAGGGCACGTGCCCGGCTCAGCCGTGAACGGACGGTGCCCAGCGGGATCCCCAGCAGGTGCGATACCTCCTCGTACGTATAGCCCTGCACCTCCACCAGCACAATCGCCACCCGGAAGGGGTCGGGCAGGGCATCGAGGGCTCGCTGCAGGTCTTCCTGAAGCAGGCTGTTGAAGAACTGCTCTTCCAGGCTGCCCCACCAGAGCAGGAAGGGCTGGTGCAACTGCTGGAACAGGGTGAAGTTGCCGGCGTCGAGATCGTCCGGCGAAGGTGGCGCTTCGCCACCCGGGGCCTGGGGCCGAGACTGACGCCGGCGCCATTCGCTGATGAAGACGTTGGTAAGGATATGGAACAGCCAGGCCTCGAAGCGATTCGGGTCGCGCAGCCCGTCGAGCCGTGTCCAGGCCCTGCCCACGGCTTCGGCGACGATGTCCTCGGCATCATCCGGGTCCCGGGTCAGGCGCAGCGCCGTGCCGTAGAGCCGATCCATCAACGGCTCCAGGCGCTGCTCGAACCACTGCCGGCGGCTGGTGGCATCGCGGTCGCTCATGGGTGCCCCCGAGTCGTCCCGATGATGGCGCATGCAGGGCCATGGCGTCGGGATACTGGTGATCTGGTTGGCAAGGGACATGGCTCACCTCATCCGAGCATGGGACGCGCACCGGTGGCGGGCAAGTCCGGGTATGGCAGGGACGCAGCGACCCCCTTCCGGGTTCCTGTCCCGGGTCGGGAACAATCCAGCCGGGAGCTGCGTCCTCGATGGCACACGGCACCTCGGGTGTCGTGAATCGTCCACTCGAAGAGGAGCGAGATCATGACCATCACGGCACCATCCACGTCCAGTGCGGCCCCCACGTCACCCGCGGTGGATCGCCACGAGCTCGAGGCACGGGTCAAGGCGATGTATCGCGAGGTGGCCGAGACGCCGGAGGGCGACTTCCATTTCGAGATGGGTCGGGCGCTGGCGGAGCGGCTGGGCTATGACCCGAACGCCCTGGACCGGATCCCCACCGCGGCCATCGACTCCTTCGCCGGGGTCGGTCACTTCCTGGACCTGGCGGCCATCCAGCCCGGCGAGACGGTCCTGGACCTGGGCAGCGGCTCCGGCATGGACAGCCTGCTGGCCGCCCTGGCGACCGGGAACGCTGGCCGGGTGCTGGGGCTCGACATGACCGATGCCCAGCGCGAGAAGGCCGCTCGCCTGGCCCGCGAGGGAGGCTTTCACAACCTCGAGTTTCATGCCGGCTATATCGAGGCGCCGCCCTTCCCGGACGCCAGCATCGACGTGGTGATCAGCAACGGGGTGATCAACCTGTCGGCGGACAAGCCGCGGGTCTTCGCCGAGGCAGCGCGCGTGCTGCGCCCCGGCGGGCGGCTGGCCCTGGCCGATATCGTCACCGAGTCGCCGCTGCCCGAGAAGGTCTCCTGCAACGCCACCCTGTGGGCCGCCTGTATCGGTGGCGCCAGTCAGGTGGACGACTATCGTCGGGCCATCGAGGCGGCGGGATTCGGGGTGCAGACGCTGCGAGAGCATCCCGAGTACCACTTCCTGACCGAGTCGGCCCGGGGCGCCAGCGAGACCTACGGCGTCAAGAGCATCTCGCTGCTGGCCATCAAGCGCTGACGTTGCAACCCGTCACTCATCGAGAGGAGCCATCATCATGACCGACAAGACAGCTATCCTGACCGCTGCGGCCCTTGCCCTCGTGCTGGGTGTTGCCTCCAGCGGCCTGCAGGCCGAACCCTACCACGGCGACGGTCACCTGCTGGGTACGCCGGAGGATCTCTCCTGGGGGCCGGTGGGCTCCATGGGGGACGGGGCCGAGATCGCCATCATCGAGGGCAATCTGTCGGAAGAAGCCCCCTTCACCATTCGCATCAGGCTCGAGGACGGCTACGAGATCAGGCCTCACGTCCACCCGGCCTACGAACGGGTCACGGTGCTCGACGGTACCCTGCACTTCGCTCATGGCGAGAGCTTCGATCCCGACGCCACCCAGGCGTTGCCGGTGGGCGGCTACGCCATCATGTCGCCGGGAGATCCCATGTTCGGCTACGCCGATGGCGAGACCGTCATCCAGCTCCACGGCACGGGGCCCTGGGGCATCGAGTATCTCGATCCGCAGGACGATCCGCGCAACTGAGATGCCTGGGCTGTCCCATGGCGGGAGCAGGGCAGTCGCCGTTGCCCGAGGCGAGGGGCGTCGGGGGCAGGCCGGAGGAGGAGATCCTTCGCCATGGACGGCGAGGTGGCGCCCAGGGAGAGGGCACGGCGCCTTCCTGAAGGCCAGTCGCCGGGTCGGCCTCGAGCGATCCGGTGGTCTGCGATGACCTTGCTGGCGGAGGGCGGCCCTTGAGTCGGGGAGACAGCGCGTTAGCATGGCGGGAACACCCCTTCCCGGAGGAGCCCGACCATGTGGCGACAGCAGGAACTGCACCTGGCACCGCGCCCGCGCGGCTTTCACCTGATCACCGACGAGGTGGTCGACGGCCTGCCCTGGTTGCGGGAGGTCTCCTCGGGGCTGCTCCACCTGCAGCTGCTGCACACCTCGGCGTCGCTGACCCTCAACGAGAACGCCGACCCGGACGTTCGCCACGACATGGACGCCTTCCTGCGACGCCTGGTGCCCGGCGACCTGCCCGACTTCCGCCATACCCTGGAGGGCCCCGACGACATGCCGGCCCATGTCTGTGCCAGCCTGCTCGGCACCCAGCTCACGCTGGCGGTGCGCGACGGCGGCCTGGTATTGGGCACCTGGCAGGGCCTGTGGCTCGGCGGAACACCGCGACCACGGCGGTACCCGCCGCCTGATCGCCACCCTGCAGGGTGAATAGGGCCGGGTGGGTCGCGGTTACCCCCGCGGTGCCTCCAGCCAGCGTTCGGCCAGGCGACCGGCATGGGCCTGGCCGGCGACCATGGCCAGCCGCCCCGCCTCGCGGCGCAAGCCGGCGCGTCGGAGCTTGATGACCATCCGCGCCGGCAGGCCGACGAAGATCAGCCCGACCCGCTGGGCGCGCAGCTCCTCCACCAGCGACTGCAGGGCGACGATGGCGGTGGCATCCAGGCTCGGCACGTCGCGCATGTCCAGCATCATGACCCTCACCTCCGGATCCACCACCCGCAGCGACGAGACCGCCTTCTCGGCGGCCCCGAAGAACAGCGGGCCGTTGATGTCGTAGAAGGCCACCTCGCGTGGCAGCGCCGGCGGCGCCTCGCGCTCGCCGGCACGCAACCGCCGCGCCTCGGTGAGGCTGGCCATGCGACGGATGAACAGCGCCGCGGCCAGGCCCATGCCCACGGCCACCGCCAGCACCATGTCGAAGATCACCGTGAGGGCGAAGCAGATCACCAGCACCGCCACGTCGCTCGCCGGGGCGCTCTTCAGGGTGTGCGCGAAGTGGCGCGCCTCGCTCATGTTCCAGGCGATGATGAACAGCAGGGCCGCCAGGGCCGCCATGGGCACGAGACCCAGCACACCGGCCAGGGCCACCACGGCCAGCAGCACCACCAGGGCGTGCACCACGGCGGCCACCGGGGAGACGGCGCCGCTGCGGATATTGGTGGCGGTGCGCGCCAGGGCCGCGGTGGCGGTGATGCCGCCGAAGAAGGGCACCGCGATGTTGCCGAGCCCCTGGCCGATCAGCTCGGCGTTGGGGTCGTGGCGGGTGCGGGTCAGGCCGTCGGCCACCACGGCGCAGAGCAGTGACTCGATGGCCGCCAGCATGGCGATGGCGAGTGCCGGGCCGAGCAGCTCGCGGATCAGGGCGAAGTCCACGACCAGTGGTGTGCCATCCGCCCCCGGCAGGCGCCAGGGCACCACCAGGCTCGGCGCGAAGGGCGGGATGCCGCTGCCGCTCTGGTTCTGGAACTCCCAACTGAAGCGCGAGGCGATGGTGGCGACCTCCACGCCCAAGGGAGTGACCGCCAGCGCGGCCAGGGTGCCCACCACCAGCCCCACCAGCGGGGCCGGGACCGGTACCCTGAGCCGTGGCCAGAGGATCAGGGTGGCCAGTGTCACCAGGCCCACCCCGAGTTCGGCCGGGGCCAGGGTCGGCAAGGCCCGGGCGATGGCGGCCAGGTTGTGCGGGGTGCTGTCGCCGAGCTCGACCCCGGTCAGGCCCAGGAAGTCGGGGAGCTGCAGCAGGGCGATCACCACCGCGATGCCGGCGGTGAAGCCGAGCACCACCGGGTAGGGCACGAACTGGATGAGGCTGCCCAGCCGGGCCAGCCCCAGGGCCACCAGGATCAGCCCGGCCATCAGGGTGGCGATCAGCAGGCCGCCGACGCCGTGGCTGGCGACGATGGGAAAGAGGATCACCACGAAGGCCGCGGTGGGGCCGGAGATGTTGAAGCGGGAGCCGCCGGTCAACGCGATGATGGCCCCGGCCACGATGGCGGTGTAGAGCCCGTGCTGGGGAGGCACGCCGGTGGCGATGGCCAGCGCCATGGAGAGTGGCACCGCGACGATGCCGATGGTCAGGCCGGCCATCAGGTCGCGGCGCAGCTCGGCCAGGCCGTAGCCCTCGCGCCAGGCGGCGACCAGGGCGCTGCCGGGAAGGGGAGGGCGATAGCCGGACCGGCGGGAGGAACGGGACATGGCGACTCCTTTGCGTGCTAAAGAGCGGGGCGCCATTACGTTACGCCTCCCTGTCGCGCCGTCGCAAGGCGACCAATTGACAGCGGCGACACCCGAGGGTGTCGCCGCTGTCATGATCGGTGGGCGAGGCGATCAGCCCTGGGTGGCCTCGACGGGTGGCTCACCCACGGCGCCGGGCATCGCCTGCACGTTGCCACCCTCCCCGGCGAGTGCCAGGAAGTGCAGGTGGCGTTCATACTCCGAGAGCACGTCGCCGATCGCCTGGCCGCGAGTGTAGCCGTTGAGGTCCTGGCCGGTGCCGCCCTCGGCCAGATAGACATCCAGGCGCACATAGTAGTCGTCATCCACCGGCAGGAAGCTCGGCGTGCGCAGGCGATGGGGGCAGACCTGGTAGACGAAGCTGGCGGCGTCTTCCAGCTGCACCTGCAGGGTCAGGCGTGGCAATGGCTCGTCCTCGATCTGCTCCTCGGTCACCGTGGCCTCCTGGCCACGGCTCTCCAACTCCTGGGCGAACTGGGTCAGTGCCGGCCGGATGGCGTGCTCGATGGTGGCCGCGGCGCCGGCACGGGTCGAGGTGTCCAGGGCGCGATCGAGACGTTCGCGCCAGTCGCCGCCCGGCGCGGTGCCGGAGACCTGGCGCCGGGCATCGGCCTTGCGACCCTCGAGCTTCAGCGCCTTGACCATGCCGACCATGATCGCGAAGATCACCAGCGAGAAGGGCAGGGCGGTGATCACCACGGCACTCTGCAGGGCCGCCAGGCCCCCCGCCATCAGCAGGGCCACGGTGACCAGGCCGATCACCGCCGACCAGAAGATGCGCAGGGCCACCGGGGCGTCGTGGTTCACATCACTGAGGATCGAGGTGAAGTTGGCCAGCACCAGGGCGCCGGAGTCCGCCGAGGTGATGAAGAAGACGATCCCCAGCACGGTGACCACGGCGGCGGTCACGCCGATGTACGGGTAGTGCTCGAGCAGGGTGTAGAGGGTGGTCTGGGGCGTGCTCAGGGCTTGCTCGCCCAGCTCCGCCACCCCCTGGTTGGCCACCAGTTCGATGCCGCTGTTACCCAGCACCGACATCCACACCATCATGAAGGCGAGCGGGATGAACAGGGCGCCGGCGACGAACTCGCGAATGGTTCGCCCGCGGGAGATGCGCGCCAGGAACAGCCCCACGAAGGGGGTCCAGGCGATCCACCAGCCCCAGAAGAATATGGTCCACCACATCTTCCACTCGTTGGCCTCGTCGCCGGCGAAGGCGTAGGTGTCGAAGCTCTTGGCCACGAAGCCGGCGAAGTAGTCGCCGGCATTGTTCACCACCATGTCGAGCAGCTTCAGGGTGTGGCCCTGGAAGAGCACGAACAGCAGCAGGACCAGTGCCAGCAGCATGTTGAACTCCGACAGGCGGCGGATGCCCTTCTCCACGCCACTGACCACCGAGACGGTGGCCAGTACCACCACCAGGGCGATCAGGATGACCTGAACCGAGAGGCTCTCGGGCACGTCGAACATGTAGGCCAGCCCGTAGTTGAGCTGCATCACGCCGATGCCCAGGCTGGTGGCGATGCCGAACACCGTGGAGACCACCGCGGTGATGTCCACGGCGCTGCCGATGGGGCCGTGGATGCGCTTGCCGAGCAGCGGGTAGAGCGCGCTGCGGATCGCCAGCGGCAGGCGGTGGCGGTAGCTGAAGTAGGCCAGCGCCATGCCCATCAGCACATAGAGTCCCCAGCCGGAGAGGCCCCAGTGCAGGTAGGTCTGTACCACGGCATTGCGCATCGCCTCCTGGCTCTCGGGTGCCAGGTCGGGCGGTGCCAGGTAGTGGGCCACCGGTTCGGCGACGCTGAAGAACAGCAGGTCGATGCCGATGCCGGCGGCGAACAGCATCGCCGACCAGGAGAGCAGCGAGAATTCCGGCCGGGAGTGGTCGGGGCCGAGGCGGATGCTGCCGAAGCGCGAGGTGCCGATGGCGACCACGAAGACCAGGTAGGCCACCACGGCCAGCATGTAGTACCAGCCGAAGGTCTCGCTGACCCAGGCCAGGCCGGCATCGAAGAAGGCGCCGGCCTGCTCGGTGAAGAGCATGGTCAATACGAGGAATACCAGGATGCCTGCCACCGAGCCGTGGAACACGGCCGGGTTGAGGCGATCCCGTCGTTCGGGGGGGGCGTTGTCATGCGCCATGGAGGGACTCCCTGGATGTTGTTGATGTCCGTGTCTCGCGTCGTCGGGTGGCAGGCCCGTCGTGCGGGCGACGGAATGTGGTGCCGGTGGTTATCTTGATTGAACGATCAATCAAGATAACGCCAATCGACATGCCTTGCCACTCTCGGGCCACCGGCTGTCGCAGCTGGACACGAGACGCTGTGAGAGGTCGGTGCCCCGCAGTGCTGGCGTCGGCAACGGGCAACCGGCCTCGAACGCGCGGGATGCCGAACGGGGCGAGCCCATCGGGTGCCACGGGTCGGATCCTGCATCACGATTTTTTATTGATTGGTCGTTCAAATAAAATACGCACTTCTGACGCTGCCTGCAACCCTGCGTTGAATCCAGCGGTGTCAGCGTGGAAGAAATCGCCGGTGCCCGGTTGCATGAATGCGTTACAGGGTTATAACTGATGTAACCGACAACCCTCAGGGAAGGCGTCAGGCCGCAACACCATGTCGGCCGCAGGGAGGCGATCGGGAGTACGGGTCCCCCGCGGGCGCGCCGCCCGGCGGGAGACAGAACAACGATAATTTCCGGAGCGTCCGATGGCTCAAGACAAGACACCTGCGCCGCAGGCCGACAACCAGACCACCGTCGACACCAAGCCCGCCAGTACCTCACGCCGCCGCTTCCTGACCGGTTCCGCGGCCGCCGTGGGGGCAGGTGCTGCCGCGGCGGTAGGCTTTCCCAGTATCGCCGTGGCCCAGACCACCACGCTGCGCTTCCAGAGCACCTGGCCCAACCAGGACATCTTCCACGAATACGCGGCCGACTACGTACGTATCGTCAACGAGATGTCCGGTGGTCGCCTGCGGCTGAACCTGCTGCCGGCAGGTGCCGTGGTGGGGGCACTGCAGCTGCAGGACGCGGTGATCTCCGGGGCACTCGACGGTGGCCACGGGGTGACCGCCTACTGGTACGGCAAGCACAAGGCCTTCTCGCTGTTCGGGACGCCGCCGCCCTTCGGCTGGGATGCCCACCAGTTCCTCGCCTGGTTCTGGAACGGCGGTGGCCGGGAGCTCTACGACGAGCTGCTGGAGATGCTGGAGCTGCCCCTGGTGGGTTACCAGACCGGCCCCATGCCGACCCAGGCCCTGGGCTGGTTCAAGGAGCCGATCCGCAGCGCCGATGACCTGCGTGGCCTGAAGTATCGTACCGTGGGCCTGGGGGCCGACCTGATGGGCGAGTTCGGTGCGGCGGTGACCATCATGGGCGGCGGCGACATCGTGCCGGCCATGGACCGCGGCCTGCTCGACGGCGCCGAGTTCAACAACCCCTCGTCGGATCGCCTGCTCGGCTTCCCGGACGTCAGCAAGACCTGGATGCTGCGCAGCTATCACCAGGACTGCGAGGCCTTCGAGATCATCTTCAACAGGAACAAGCACGACAGCCTGCCCGAGGAGTTCCAGGCGATCCTGGAGTATGCCGCCAAGGCAGCCTCGTCGGAGATGTACTGGAAGGCCATGGATCGCTACCCGCGGGATCTGCAGGGCATGCGTGAGGAGCAGGGTGTCCAGACCTACATCACCCCCGACTCGGTACTGCAGGAGCAGCTGGCTGCCTGGGATGCGGTGATCGAGCGCGAGTCCAGCGATGCCTTCTTCAAGAAGGTCATCGACCACCAGCGCGAGTACTGTGAGCGGGTGGTGGGCTTCCACCTCGAGGGCAACGCGCCGAAGGATCCCGCCTACGAGCACTTCTTCGGCAAGGCGGCCACCGACACCTCCACCATCCTGTAACGGCCATGCCCCCGTGCGGGGGCGGTCAAGAAAAGCTGCCCCGGCGCCAGGAAGGCAACCGGTATGTGTCGCGACAGCCTCCCCGGACGGGAGGCTGTCGCTGGTGAGAGGCTCTCATGCGTTTCATCTTTTTCATCGATCATGTCAGTACCTGGGTGGGCAAGGTGTTCGCCTGGGCGATCCTGATCCTGACCTTCGTGGTGAGCTACGAGGTCTTCATGCGCTATGTCGTGGGGGCACCCACCACCTGGGCCTACGATACCAGCTACATGCTCTACGGCACCCTGTTCATGATGAGCGGTGCCTATGCCCTGGCCCACAACGCCCATGTGCGGGCCGACGTGGTATCCCGCTACTTCTCCGCGCGCTGGCAGGCGGGGCTGGAGCTGGCGCTCTACCTGCTGTTCTTCTACCCCGGCATCCTCGCCCTGGTATGGAGTGGCTGGGACTTCTTCGCCATCTCCTTCCGTCAGAACGAGCACAGCTCGTTCACGCCAGGCGGGCCGCCGATCTGGCCCTACAAGTTCGTCATCCCGGCGTGTGCCGCCCTCCTGGCCGTCCAGGGCATGGCCGAGGTGTCTCGCTGCGTGCTCTGCCTGAAGCACGGCAAGTGGCCGCAGCGGCTGGGTGATGTCGAGGAAATCGCCATTCCGGTCAACAAGGAGGCCGAGGTCAAGGCCGCCCAGCAGGATTCAGGGGAGACGCGTCAATGAGTGAACCGGAAATCGGCATCCTGATGCTGGGGATGCTCGTCATCCTGATCATGCTCGGCTTCCCCATCGCCTTCACGCTGATCGCCATGGGCATCGGCTTCGGCTATTTCGCCATCGGCGACATCATCTTCCCGCTGCTGGTGCAGCGTGCCTACGGCGTCATGTCCAACGACGTGCTGATCGCCGTGCCGCTGTTCCTCTTCATGGGCTACATGGTGGAACGGGCCAACATCCTCGACCGGCTGTTCTCCAGCCTGCAGCTGGCGGCCCGCGGCATGCCTGCCTCCCTGGCGGTGGCCAGCCTGATCACCTGCGCGCTGTTTGCCACGGCCACCGGCATCGTCGGTGCGGTGGTGACCCTGATGGGCCTGCTGGCGCTGCCGGCCATGCTCAACGCCGGCTACGACAAGCGGATGTCGAGTGGGGTGATCTGTGCCGGGGGCTGTCTCGGCATCCTGATCCCGCCGAGCATCATGCTGATCCTCTATGGCGCCATGGCAGGGGTCTCGGTGGTACGGCTCTACGCGGCGGCGCTGATTCCGGGGTTGCTGCTGGCGGGGCTCTACATCGCCTACGTGATGGGCCGGGCGCTGATCAACCCCAAGGTGGCGCCGAAGCTCTCCGCCGAAAAGCTCGACGTGCCGCTGGGGGAGGTCTACTGGGGCCTGCTGACTTCCTTCGTGCCGCTCTTCGTCCTGATCATGTCGGTGCTGGGGGCGATCCTGTTCGGCCTGGCCACCCCCCACGAGGCGGCGGGCATCGGGGCCCTGGGCGCGATCATCCTGGCGGCCGCCTATCGGCAGCTGACCTTCGCCCGGCTGCGCGAGGCGGTGTTCCTCACCGCGCGCACCAGCGCCATGGTCTGCTGGCTGTTCGTCGGCTCCTGGATCTTCTCCTCGGTGTTCTCCCTGCTCGACGGCCACTCGTTGATCGAGCACTGGATCAGTGGGCTGTCGCTGACGCCGCTGCAGTTCCTGCTGCTGGCCCAGTTGATGATCTTCCTGCTGGGCTGGCCGCTGGAGTGGACCGAGATCATCATCATCTTCGTGCCGATCTTCCTGCCTCTGCTGCACATGTTCGGCATCGATCCGCTGTTCTTCGGCGTGCTGGTGGCGCTGAATATCCAGACCTCCTTCCTGACGCCGCCCATGGCGATGTCGGCCTTCTACCTCAAGGGCATCGCGCCCAAGGGAATACAGCTGGGCGACATCTTCATCGGCATCGCGCCCTTCCTGTTGATGGTGTTCGTGGCCATGTTCATCCTCTACATGGTGCCGGGCATCGTCTTCTGGCTGCCGGGTGTGCTCTACGGCTGATCGCCGCATGTGACAGGGCCCGGCGTGATGCGCCGGGCCGCGGGGGAGGAACTCGGGACCCTGTCGCCGGCCTTCCAGGGCCGGCGGCGGGGTCCTCTCGATTCCGGTGTGGTCAGCCCCGCCGGTCGTCGCCTCTGGCGTCGCGACCGCCATGGTGCCCATGGGACTTGCCATGGGGCCGGTAGCCGCTGCGTCGGATGGTCGACTGTAGCTCCTCGAGCTGCTCGTCGCTCAGCAGTTCGGCCAGCGCGGCGCGGTGTTCGTCACGCATCTCGCGCAGGGCCTCGCGGCGCGCCTCGCGGGAGTCGAAGTCACGGTCGCGCAGTTCGGCCATGTCCGCGTAGATCGCCTCGCGGGTCTCGCGCAGGGCCTCGCGCTCCTCCTCGGACAGGCCCCACTCGTCCACGAGGGCCTCCAGGCGCTCCTGCATCCGCTCGCGCCGCTCGCTGCGACGCTCCTCGCGGATGTCTCGGCGTGCCGCCTCCAGCGCGGCGCGCTGGTCGTCGTCGAGGATCTCGGCCAGCCGCTCGCGATGTCGCTCGTGCAGCTCGCGCATCGCCTCGCGGTGCTCGCCGTGCGCCTCGTCCAGGGCCTCACGGGTAGCCTGGTCGAGGCCGGCGCGCTCGAAGAGCGCCTGGCGCTGCTCGACACGCGCTTCCTGCCACTGCTGGCGCTGTGCTGCGTCCCGGTGGTGGGGGCCGGCGATGGCCGACAGCGCCAGGGGCGCGATCGCGACGGCGAGCAGGGCGGGAGCCAGCAGCTTGCGAGAGAATGAAACGTTCATGAGGGCACTCCTCTGGCCTCGGGTTGACGTTGGCAGTCTCGCCGCGCCGGGTGCAAGCGGTATGCACCGACGGTGCAAAGGTGGTGCACCGTATGCTCGGTCACTCCTCGGGCTGGTACTTGTAGCCCACGCCATAGACCGAGCGGATGATCTCCCGCTCGGGCCACACCTCGCCGATCTTCTTGCGCAGCTTCTTGACGTGGCTGTCCACGGTGCGTTCGGAGACGATACGGTGATCGCGGTACATGTGATCCATCAGCTGGTCGCGGGAGAAGATCCGCCCCGGGGCGTGCATCATCACCCGCAGCAGCTGGAACTCCACCGCGGTCAGTCCCAGGTCCCGGCCGTCGGCCAGGGCCCGCCAGCCGTCGTCGTCCAGCACCAGGTCACTGCCGCCCGGTGTGGCAGGGTCCCGAGCCGCCCGACTGCGTCGCAGCACCGCCTTGACCCTGGCGACCACCTCCCGGGGGCTGAAGGGCTTGCAGATGTAGTCATCGGCGCCGAGCTCGAGGCCCAGCAGGCGGTCCACCTCCTCGACCCGGGCGGTGAGCATGATCACCGCGAGTCTCGGCCAGCGCTGGCGGATCTCGCGGCACAGGGTCAGGCCATCGGTACCCGGCAGCATCAGGTCGAGCAGCACCAGGTCGGGGGGCTCGCCGGCCTGCTCGAGCCAGGGCAGCACCGCGTCGCCATGGTCGAGGTGGTGGGTGGTGAAGCCGTTGCCCTCCAGGTAGTCGGCCACCAGCCGGGCGATCTTGGGTTCATCCTCGATGATCAGGATGGTGTCCGAGGGGCTGTCGCGGTGGTTCATGCATGTCTCTCCCTGATGCCTGGGTCCTCGAGTGCCGGAAACTCCAGTGTCCAGCATAACCCACCGAGCGACGAGGACGAGGCCGCCATCCGACCGCCATGGGCCTTGACCAGGGCGGTGGCGATGGAGAGCCCCAGCCCGCTGCCGCCGCTGGCCCGGTTGCGCGAGCCCTCGACCCGATAGAGCCTTTCGGTCAACCGTGGCAGGTCGGGGGCGTCCACGCCGGGTGCGCTGTCCTCCCAGGTCACCCGAACCCGGTCCTGAAGCGACTGCACGCTGACGCGCAGTCGCCCGGGGGCGTGGGTGTAGGCGCAGGTGTTGTCGAGCAGGTTGTTCCACAGCTGGCGCAGACGCTGGACGTCGCCGCGTATCCAGGCATTGCCGGTGATCCGGGTCTCCAGGGTGATGTCGCTGTCGGTCAGCCAGCCCTGGGCCTCCTGCAGCCGTCCGGCCAGGCTCTCGGCCAGGTCCAGCGGGGCGAGCTGGACCTCCAGGGCGCCGGCATCGCTCTGGGAGAGCAGGCGCAGGTCGGCCACCAGGCGCTCGAGCTGGCCGACCTCCTGGAAGAGGGAGTGGAGGTTGTCCTGGTCCAGGGGGCGGATGCCGTCCTGCATGGCCTCGATCTCGCCACGCAGCACGGCGAGCGGGGTGCGCAGCTCATGGGCGATGTCGGAGACCCAGCGGGAGCGTGCCGCACGGCTCGCCTCCAGGGTGCCGGCCAGGACGTTGAAGTCGCGGGCCAGCCGCGAGAGCTCGTCCCTGCCCTGCTCGGGCAGGCGGATGCTGTAGTCGCCCTCGGTGAGGCGGCGGGTGGCCAGGGCCATGCCCCGGGTACGTCGCCCCAGCCACCAGGAGAGGCCGCCGGCCAGCAGCAACGAGGCGACGCCCAGGGAGCCGACGATGATGGCCAGGTTGCGCTGCTGGCGGGCCAGGAAGATGCGGTCCATGCGTGCCATCAACTGCTCGGGGGGGCGGTACCCGAGGGTGCCGACGCGCTCCCCCTCGTACTCGATGGGCAGCCAGCGCAGCTCGGGGGGCGGGGTGTCCTCGTCGGGCGGGGCTGGCGGCAGCCCGATCACCGGCAGACCGCCGGTGTCATGGAGCACGAAGTCGTGGGCATTCCCCAGGCGGCGTTCGATGCCGTGGGGTGGCGGGCCCTCTCCCGGCCACAACTGGCGGCGCACCAGGCGCTGCCAGGCGTCGGGGGAGTCGCGCAGCCACTGCCAGTCGCCGCGGCGTGCCCACTCCTCGCCGAGCCCCTCGGCCAGGGTCTCGGCGCGGTTGGCCTGGGTGGTGTCCAGGTACTCGAGGAAGCCACGGTCGAGGCTGCGGGCCACCGCCAGGAACACCAGTGCCGAGATGGCCACATTGACCACCAGGATGATCACGAACAGCTTGATGCCCAGGCGGGACACGGCGGGACGGGGGAAGCGGGGGCTCATGGGCGACTCGAGACGGAATAACGGAGATCACAGCATGGCAGAGGGCGATGCAGTCATTGGTCATGCACTGTGCAACCAGGGTGCAAGCGTCGGCAAGCCCGGGGCCTGCCGGCCTCAGGGGGCAGTGTCGCCGACCACCAGCTGGGTCTGCAGCAGGGTCGACTCGGCGGGGGCGAGGCCGAGGATGATGCGGGCGGCGATGCGCCCCTTCTCGGTACTGTCCTGGCGAACCGTGGTAAGGCGCGGCGCGCGGTACTGGCCCTCGGCGATACCGTCGAAGCCGGTCAGGCGCAGGTCCTCGGGAACGCGCAGGCCGCGCTGCTCGGCCAGGGTGAGGGCGGTGAGGGCGATGCGGTCGGACATGCACAGCAGCAGGTCGGGTCGCTCGGTATCGGGCAGGTCGAGGATCGCCTCGATCACCGGGGCACACACCTCGAAGGTGTTCTCCTCGATATTCCACATCGGCACGCCGGCCGGGTCGATGCCGTGCTCTGCCAGGGCCTGATGGAAGCCGGTCAGGCGCGAGCGCGTGATGGTCTGCTCGGCCCCCAGCAGGGTGTGGGTCCTGGTGATGCGGCCGTTGCAGGGCTCTGCGGTGAGGCGCAGATTGATGATGGCCGGACGGCGCGTGGTTCGACTCAGCGCGTGGCGGGCGACGGTGTAGCAGGCGGGCTCGTCGTCCACATGGATCGAGGGGCGCCCCTCCACGTCGAAGTCGACTGCGACCAGGGGGGGCTGCGTCGGCAGGGTCTCCAGCAGGCTCTCGCTGGGCATCAGGCCGTAGACGATATAGCCATCCGCCATGCTGGCGGCGCCGGGCAGTTCGCTCTGCATCTGCCGGGCGGAGAGCAGCAGCAGGGTATGGCCCTGGGCATCGAGCACCTCGGCGACCCCGGAGAGCAGCTCGCTGGCCACGGCGTCGTTGAGGCTGTAGGTGAGGCTCTCGGCGAGGATCACCGCGATGATCCTCGAGCGTCCGGTGCGCAGGCTGCGCGCCTTGGCGTCGGGCCCCCGGTAGCCGAGGTGCTTGGCCTCGCCGAGGATACGCTCGCGCAGGGCCGGCGACAGCTGGTCGGGTCGATTGAAGGCGTTGGAGACGGTCGCCGTGGAGACGCCGAGCTCGCGGGCCAGGTCCTTCAAGGTGATGCGGCGGGAGGGGGGCACGGAATGCGGCTCCATTGAGCTGTAACGATTTAGTTAGCAGCCTAGCATAGCGCGTCGGGCCCTGGACTGCCAGTGTGGCCGGACGGCGCCGGGGCGCCGCCGACCGCGGGTGGCTCAGGTGATGGTCAGCCAGGTGGCCTGGCCGGGGGCGAGGCCGAGCTCGTGTCCCTCCCGCTGTGGCACGGCCATGCCGGGCAGGGCGATGCTCGACCAGCCGTTGGCGCCAGGCACCAGGGCGTCGAGCCGCAGCCGCGCCGCCCCCTGCCGGCCGAGATGGGCCAGGCACAGCAGGCGCTGATCGCCGTCATGACGCAGCACGGCGAAGACATCGTCGGGCAGGGAGGCGGGATCGATGAGGGTCTGCTCACCCCGGCGCAGCAGTTCGCTTTCGCCGCGCAGCTGCAGCAGCCGACGGACCCGATTCAGCAGGCTGTCGGCATCGGCCTCCTGACAGGCCACGGCCAGGGGACGATGCCGGGAATCAACCGGCAGCCAGGGGGCGACGCCCTCGGGGCAGAAGCCGCCGCTCGGCGCCTCCGTCCAGACCATCGGCGTGCGACAGCCGTCGCGGCCCTTGACCTCCGGCCAGAGGTTGATGCCGAAGGGGTCCTGCAGGTCCTCATAGGCCAGCTCGGCCTCGGGCAGGCCCAGCTCCTCGCCCTGGTAGAGGCACAGGCTGCCGCGCAGCGAGCAGAGCACGGTCAGCGCCAGCAGGGCGCGTGCCTCGCCCCAACTGGTGGCGCTGCGCACGACATCGTGGTTGGAGAGTGCCCAGCAGGGCCAGGTGTCCTTACCCAGCTCATGGAAGCGGGCCAGGACGCCATACAGTTCGTCGGTGTCGCCGGTGCTGTCCAGCAGGTCGAAGGTGTAGGCCATATGCAGGCGTTTGTCGCCCTGGGTATAGGCGGCCATGGTCGGCAACTGGTCGTTGCCGGCGATTTCGCCCACGGTGGTGGCCCCCGGGTACTCGTCGAGGAGGGCGCGGATGCGCTCCAGATAGGCGAGGTTCTCGGGCTGCTCGATATTGTGGCGCTGGAACTGGTAGCTCTGGGGATGGCCGGGGTGGATCCGCTCGCGGGGCATCGGCGGGTTGTCGGTCAGTGCCGGGTCGTGGAAGTAGTAGTTGACCACGTCGAAGCGGAAACCGTCGACGCCGAGCTCCAGCCAGAAGCGCAGGTTGTCGAGCTGGGCCTGCTGCACCTCGGGATTATGGAAGTTGAGGTCCGGCTGGCTGGGCAGGAAGTTGTGCAGGTAGTACTGGCGGCGCCGGGCATCGAAGGTCCAGGCGCGGCCGCTGAAGGCCGCCATCCAGTTGTTGGGGGCGGTGCCGTCGGGTCGGGGATCGGCCCAGACGTACCAGTCGGCGCGGGCGTTGGTGCGATCCCGGCGGCTCTCCTGGAACCAGGAGTGCGCATCGGAGCTGTGCGACAGCACCTGGTCGATGATCACCCGCAGCCCGAGCTCATGGGCGCGGTCGACCAGGGCGCGGAAGTCGTCCAGGGTGCCGAACATGGGATCGACATCGCAATAGTCGGCGACGTCGTAGCCGAAGTCCTTCATCGGCGAGGAGAAGAAGGGCGACAGCCAGATGGCATCGACATTCAGGCTTGCCACATGGTCGAGCCGTGCGGTGATGCCCGGAAGATCGCCGATGCCGTCGCCATTGGCGTCCATGAAGCTGCGCGGATAGATCTGGTAGAGGGTGGCGCCGCGCCACCAGTCAGTGTCTGCCTCGCGGTGTTGCTGCGAAAGCGTCATCGAAGTCTCCTGCCTGCGGAAGGGCCGGCTGGCCCTTCCGCTACGTTGGGATAAGGGAGAGGACGGTGGGGGCCTACCAGCCGCGGCGGCTCATGCGGCTGAGCTCGCGCTCCAGCTGCTCCAGGCCCTGCTCGGCGGTGAGGTCGCCGGAGAGCATGTCGTGGACGCGATTGAAGAAGGCGTTGGAGACCCGCGGGTAGGACTCGCCGGTGATACTGGCCGGGCGCGGCACGCCGCCCACCAGGGTGTCGTAGAGCTCGCCGATGAACGGCTGGGCCTCGAGCACCTCCGCGTCCTGGTAGAGCGCCTCGCGGGTGGGGTTCATGCCGAAGCGGATGGCGTGGGCCTTCTGCTGGGCCTCGCCGGTGAGGTAGGCCACCAGGTCGGCGGCCACGTCCGGGTTCTCGGAGTAGCGCGATACCGCCCAGCTCCAGCCGCCCAGGGTAGCCACCGACTCGCCCTCGGGCCCGCGCGGCAGCGGGGCGGCACCGAACCTGCCCTGGATGGCGGTACCGTCGGCCTGGCCCAGGGCCCAGACATAGGGCCAGTTGCGCATGAATACGGCATTGCCGGACTGGAAGACCCCTCGAGCCTCCTCCTCCATGTAGTTGCGCACGCCCCGCGGCGCGATGTCGCCGATCCAGGTGGCGGCCAGGGTCAGCGCCTCGGCGGCCCGGGGATTGTTCACGGTGACGTTGCCCTCGTCATCGACGAGGGTGCCGCCGCCGTAGCTGGCGATCCACTCCAGGGCGTTGGTGGTCAGGCCCTCGTAGGCGCGGCCCTGGAAGACGAAGCCGTGCATGCGCTCGTTGCCCGCCGCCCGCTCGGCATTCTGGATCTCCCGAGCGATCCCGGTCAGTTGCTCCCAGGTCTCGGGCACCGCATGGCCATACTGCTCCAGCAGGTCGCGACGGTAGTAGAGCAGGCCGGCATCGGTGAACCAGGGCAGCGCCAGCAGGCGGCCGTCCACGGTGTTGTTGTCGATCATCGCCGGGAAGAAGCCCGCGGTGGCGTCCTCGGACAGGTGTTCGGCGAGGTCCACCAGGTGCGGGGCGAGCAGGCCGGGCCAGACGGTATCGATCATCAGCACGTCGATGTCGCCGGACTGGCTGCCGAGCAGCTGCTGGTAGAGGGAGAGCGTCTCGGTGCCGGACTGGGGCGTGGTGACCACGGCCACCTCGTGGCCGGTCTCCTCGGCCCACTGTTCGGCGAGCACCGGGCAGAAGTCGGCGGCGCCGCCGTCACCGCAGGCGATGGTGAGCCTGGCGGCCTGGGCCTGGGTGCCGGCAAGGCCCAGGCCGCCGGCCAGCAGGGAGGCCAGCAGGACAGGTCGAGCGAAGGGGATAGGGGGGCGGGAGTTCATGAGGCGACATCCTCTCGTTGTAGTCATTGGCGGCAGGGTCCCGGGGGAGGCAGCGTCATCGCGACGGGGCCAGGCAAGATCCCGGGGTCAGGCCACGGCCCGGGCCGGGGCGACGCCCAGTGCCCGGTCCTGACCGTCGAACAGGTGGACGTGCTCGGGGTCGGGCGTGAGTGCCACCCGCTGGCCGACCTGCCAGGGGCTCGGCGCCTCGCTGCGGTGGATCAGCAGGGTGTCGCCGTCCCTGGGCTCCAGGTAGACGTAGACCTCGTTGCCCAGGTACTCGACGTTGACGATCTCGAAGGCGTTGTCGCCGCTGGCCTCGGCCAGGCGCAGGTGCTCGGGGCGCACGCCCAGGGTCAGCGACTCGCCGGCGGTGTGCCGGGCGGTGTCCTGGGGCAGGACCAGCTCGCCGATCCCGGCGGCGCGCACCCGGCAGCCGCGCTTGTCGCCGGTCACCAGGGAGGCCGGCAGGAAGTTCATGGTGGGTGAGCCGATGAAGCCGGCCACGAAGCGGGTGGCCGGACGCTGGTAGAGCTCATGGGGCGTGCCCACCTGCTCGACCCGGCCGGCGTTGAGCACCACGATCTTGTCGGCCAGGGTCATGGCCTCCACCTGGTCATGGGTGACGTAGATCATGGTCGATTCGAGGCGCTGGTGCAGGCGGGCGATCTCGTTGCGCATCTGCACGCGGAGCGAGGCATCCAGGTTGGAGAGCGGCTCGTCGAAGAGCAGGATGCGCGGCTCCCGAGCCATGGCGCGGCCCATGGCCACCCGCTGGCGCTGGCCGCCGGAGAGTGCCTTGGGCTTGCGGTCGAGCAGTTCCTCGAGCTGCAGGATGCGCGCCGTGGCCATGACCCGCTCGTGGACCGTCTCCTTGGCGGTCTTGGCCAGCTTGAGGCCGAAGGCCATGTTCTCGTAGACCGTCATGTGCGGATAGAGGGCGTAGGACTGGAAGACCATGCCCACGCCGCGCTCCCGGGGCGGCAGCTCGTTGACCACGGTGTCGCCGATGGAGAGCTCGCCGTCGCTGATCGACTCCAGCCCGGCGATCAGCCGCAGCAGGGTCGACTTGCCGCAGCCGGAGGGGCCGACGAAGACCACGAACTCGCCGGCGCCGATATCCAGGTCGACGTCCTTGATGATATGGGTGCTGCCGAAGACCTTGTTGACCTTGTCGAGGGTGACGCTTGCCATGGGGTGTCTCCTTGCCGGCCCGGTGATGAAGAGGCTCGCCGCGGGCTGGCCTGGTTGTTATGAGTAGCTGTTATGAGTGTGGCTCAAAGGGCGAACCAGGCGGCCTGGTAGGGTGGCAGGCGCAGGACGTCGCCATCGCGCTCATGAGTAAAGCCGTGCCCCTCGAGTGTCTCGCTGGCCGCCATCGGCAGGCGAGTCTCCCGGGCCTGACCGGTGAGGTTGAAGACGCAGAGGAGCCTCTCCTCGCCCGTCTCGCGGACGAAACCGAGCAGCTCGTCGCCCACCTCGACCAGTCGCAGGTCGCCGTCGACCAGCGCCGGATGGGTGGCGCGGAAGGCCAGCAGGCGGCGGGTGGCGTTGAGCACCGAGTCCGCATCGTCCTGCTGTCGGGCCACGGCCAGCGGCAGCTGGCGCGCCTCCACCGGCAGCCAGGGCTCGACGCCCGCGGCGGTGAAGCCGCCGTTCCCGGTGGGCTCCCAGGGCATGGGTGTGCGACAGCCGTCGCGGCCCTTGAACTCCGGCCACAGCACCTTGCCGTAGGGGTCCTGGATGCGCTCGAAGGGCACGTCCGCCTCGGGCAGGCCCAGCTCCTCGCCCTGATAGAGGCAGACACTGCCGCGCAGCGAGAAGAGCAGGGCGAGGGCCACCTTGGGATAGGCGACCGGGTCCTCGTCCGCGCCCCAGCGGGTGGCGCTGCGTACCACGTCGTGGTTGGAGAGCGCCCAGCAGGGCCAGGCGTCGCCGGCCAGGCGCTGGAAGCGCTCGATCACCTCGCGGATATAGGCCGCCGAACGAGGGGCGTTGAGCAGGTCGAAGGTATAGGCCATGTGCAGCTTGTCGCCGCCCGCGGTGTACTCGGCCATGCGCTCGAGGGGGTTGTCGTCGCCGATCTCGCCCACCGTGGTGGTGCCGGGGAACTCGTCCATCAGGGCGCGCAGCTCCTTGAGGAAGTCGAGGTTCTCCGGGCGGCTCAGGTCATGGGCGTGGCGCTGCCAGGTGTAGGGGTTGGCGTCCGGGGCGCCCAGGGTCTTGGCCTCGCCGGAGGGCACCGGCGGGTTGTCGCGAAGCGCCTGGTCATGGAAGTAGAAGTTGACGGTATCCAGGCGGAAGCCGTCGACGCCCAGCTCCAGCCAGAAGCGCATGTTGTCCAGCTGCGCCTGGCGCACCTCAGGATGGTGGAAGTTGAGGTCCGGCTGGCTGGTCAGGAAGTTGTGCAGGTAGTACTGGCGCCGGCGCGAGTCGAAGGTCCAGGCGGCGCCGCCGAAGATCGACAGCCAGTTGTTGGGCGGGGTGCCGTCGGGCCTGGGATCGGCCCAGACGTACCAGTCGGCCTTGGCATTGGTGTGGTCCTGCCGGCTCTCCTGGAACCAGGGGTGCTGATCCGAGGTGTGGCTGATCACCTGGTCGATCATCACCTTGAGGCCCAGCGCATGGGCCCGGGCCAGCAGCGCCTTGAAGTCGTCGAGGGTGCCGAACATCGGGTCCACGTCGCGGTAGTCGCTGACATCGTAGCCGAAGTCGAGCATCGGCGAGGTGAAGAAGGGCGACAGCCAGATGCCGTCGACGCCGAGGCTCGCCACATGGTCGAGCTTGTCGGTGATGCCCTTGAGGTCGCCGATGCCGTCGCCGTTGGCGTCCATGAAGCTGCGCGGGTAGATCTGGTAGATGACGCCGCCGCGCCACCAGAGGGTGTTGTCCTGCATCTTGGGTTCCATGAATGACATGAGCGGTTATCCCTTCACGGCGCCGGCGGTGAGGCCGGAGACGATGCGCCGCTGGAAGATGATCACCAGCACCACCAGGGGCACGGTGACGATCACCGAGGCGGCCATGATCGGCCCCCAGGGCAGCTCGTAGGCGCTGCCGCCGGAGAGCAGGGCGATGGCCACCGGCACGGTGCGCTGGCTGTCGGTGAGGGTGAAGGTCAGGGCGAACAGGAACTCGTTCCAGGCGGCGATGAAGGCCAGCAGCCCGGTGGTCGCCATGGCCGGCCACATCAGCGGCAGGAACACCTTGGTGATGGTCACCCAGGGGGTGGCGCCGTCCATGATCGCCGCCTCTTCCAGCTCCATGGGCAACTGACGCATGAAGGTGGTCAGCACCCAGACGGTGAAGGGCAGGGTGAAGATGGTGTAGCTCAGTATCAGGCCGCCCGGGTTGTTGTAGAGGTTCAGCGCGCGGATCACCTCGAAGAGGCCGGAGAGCACCGCCACCTGGGGAAACATCGACACGCCCAGGATCACCAGCAGCACCGTGGAACGGCCGCGGAAGCGTACCCGGCCCAGGGCGTAGGAGGCGGTGATACCCAGCAGCAGGGCGATGAACACCACGCTGGTGGCGATCAGGATGGAGTTGAAGATCGCCTGGATGAAGCTGCGCTGGGTGAACACCTGGACATAGTTGGCCAGGCTCCAGGTGCTGGGCCACAGCTCGACCCGGAAGAGGTCGCTGGAGGGCTTGAAGGAGGTGATCACGGCGTAATAGAAGGGGAACACCGCGACGACCATCACGAAGGCCACCAGGGCCCAGAAACCGAGGCGGGTGGCGAGCTTGTTGAACTGGCGCGAGGTCATGCGTCACCTCCCAGGTTGAGGCGCTTACGGCCCAGGTAGAGATAGGCGATGGTGGCCAGGGCGATGATCAGGAACAGCAGGGTCGAGGCGGCGCTGCCGTAGCCCACGTCCTGGAATTCCACCAGTTGCTGGCGGGCGTAGATCGACATCGACATGGTGCTGGTGGAGTTGGAGGTGAGCACATAGATGACGTCGAACACCCGCAGGGCATCGAGCAGACGGAAGATCACCGCCACCATCAGCGCCGGGGTGATCAGCGGCAGGGTGACCTTGAAGAACACCGTGACCGGGTGGATGCCGTCCACCTCGGCGGCCTCGTAGCAGTCCTTGGGCAGCATCTGCATGGCGGCCAGCGCCAGCAGGGCGACGAAGGGGGTGGTCTTCCAGACGTCGACCATGATCACCGCCCACATGGAGTAGCTGGCGTCGGCGGTCCAGGCGATGGGGCTGCCGATGATGCCCAGCGCCATCAGGATCTCGTTGATGATCCCGAACTGGTCGTTGAGCATCCAGGCCCACATCTGCGCCGAGACGATGGTGGGGATCGCCCAGGGGATCAGCACCGCGGCGCGCACCAGGGTACGGCCCTTGAACTCGGCGTTGAGGATCAGCGCGACGACCACCCCGAACACCACCTCCAGCGACACCGAGACGATGGCGAAGTAGAAGGTGTTCCATACCGACCGCCACCAGATGGGATCGGCGAGCACGCCGTACCAGCGGCCGTCGTCGTAGACCAGGTAGTTCTCCAGGCCGATGAAGAAGACGTTGCCGAGGTCCGACAGCGAGGCATCGGTGAAGCTGAAGTAGAAGGTGCGGATCAGCGGCCAGCCGGCTACCAGGGTCAGGGCGACGAGCATCGGCGCCAGGAAGGTCCAGGCGGCGCGCACCCGCTGGCGGCGTACCTTGGTGCTGCGGTACTGGCCGGAGACGGGGCGCGCCGCGGCGGGCGCGCTGTCGTTGACGGTAGAGGTCATGGGAAGGCTCCCGGGTTACCAGTTGCGGCGCTTGACGCGAGACAGGTCGCGCTCGAGGTCGGCCACGGCCTGCTCGCCGCTGCGGCTGCCGGAGAGCACGTCATGGGTGGCGCTGAAGAAGGCGTTGCTGACCCGGCCGTAGGCGTCGCCGGTGATCGCCGAGGGCCGGGCCACGGCGTTGACGAAGGTGTCGTAGAGCTCACCGAAGAAGGGCACTGCCTCGAGCACCGCCTCGTCCTGGTAGAGGGCCTCGAGGGTCGGATTGTAGGCACCGGCGATGGCGCGGCGCTTCTGCTCGTCCTGGCCGGTCAGGAAGGCCACTAGGTCGACGGCCAGCTCGGGGTTCTCGCTGTAGCGGGAGACCGCCAGGTTCCAGCCGCCGAGGCCCGCGGCGCTTCTGTTCTCGCCGCCCGAAGCCGCGGCGCTCTGGCTCTCGCCGCCCGAAGGCGCGGCGCCTTGGCCCTCGCCCCCCGCCGGCAGCTGGGTCACGCCCACCCTGTCGCGCACCTCGCTGCCCTCGCTCTGGGCCAGGGACCAGGCATAGGGCCAGTTGCGCATGAACACGGCATTGCCGCCCTGGAAGACCCCGCGGGCCTCCTCCTCGGTGTAGTTGAGGACCCCGTCGGGGGCGATGTCGCCGACCCAGCTGGCCGCCAGGTCAAGCGCTGCCGCGGCGCGGGGGTTGTTGATGCTGATCTCGCCGTCGGGCTCCACCAGGGCGCCGCCGCCGTGGCTGGCCACCCACTCCAGGGCGTTGACGGTCAGGCCCTCGTAGGCGCGGCCCTGGAAGACGAAACCGTGCATGCGCTCGTTGCCGGCCTCGCGCTCGGCGGCCTGGATCTCGCGGGCGATCTCGGTGAGCGCCTCCCAGGTCCGGGGCGGCTCATGGCCGTATTCCTCGAGCAGGTCCTTGCGGTAGTAGAGCACCCCGGCGTCGGTGAACCAGGGCATCGCCACCAGGCGGCCATCGACGGTGTTGTTCTCGACGATGGCGGGGAAGTGCCCCTCGCCGGCCTCGTCACCCAGCGCCTCGCGCAGGTCGAGCAGGTGGTTGGCCAGCAGGCCCGGCCACACCACGTCGATCTGCATCACGTCGATGTCGCTGGAGTTGGCGGAGAGGATCTGCTGGTAGAGCGACAGGCGCTCGGTGGAGGAGTTGGGGGTGGAGACGATATCGACCTCGTGGCCGGTCTGCTCCTCCCAGGCGCGCACGCCCTCCTCGCAGAGGGTCAGTTCGGCGCCGACGGCGCCGCAGGAGATGGTCAGGTCCGCCGCCTGGGCGTGGCCGGTGCCGGTCAGGGCCGCGGAACCCAGGGCGATGGCGGTGATGAGTGGCGTCTTGAGCATGGTGGAATCCTCGTCGGCTTGTTGTTGTGAGCTGGGAGTGTCGGTGGAGTCGGTGATTCTGTGAACTTAAACGATTAAGTTCAATGCGCTCAGTTAGCCGTTTCGTGGGGCGGAGTACAACCTAGACTTTTGGCTAACGAGCTACGAGCTACGAGCTACGAGCTACGAGCTACGAGCTACGAGCTACGAGCTACGAGCTACGGTTCGTGGGTGAAGCGCGGAGGCCACCGGCGGTGGACGGTCGGGCACGGCCGGTCACAGGGAGAGAAAGAACAGGATCAACGGCGGCGAGAGCAGCGAGAGGATGAAGCCGCTGACCACGGCGATGGGCACGCAGGCCACCCCGCCGTGCTGCTGTATGACCGGCAGGGTGAAGTCCATGGAGGTCGCGCCGCCATAGCCGATGGCCAGGGCCGCATGGCGGCGGATCACCAGCGGGATCAGCACGAAGGCGAGCAGTTCGCGTGTCAGATCATGGAAGAAGGCGACCCCGCCGAGCAAGGGGCCGAGCTGGTCGCCGATCAGGATGGCCGAAAGTGAATACCAGCCGAAGCCGGCGGCCATGGCCAGCCCCTGGTTCCAGGCCATTCCCAGCAGGGGGGCGACCAGCAGGCCGCCGGCGAGGGAGGTCAGGGCGAGTACCGTCGCGATGGCCAGGCCATGGCGGTTGAGCAGGATCTGGCGTAACGGCATGCCGGAGTTGCGCAGCTGGCAGCCGATCAGCGCCAGCAGGACATGGAGCACCCATTCGGCGAGGGTCTCGGCCTGCGTGTACAGGGCCTCGCCGGCGTACTGCCCGGCCCCCAGGCCGAGCAGTACGCCCAGCACCACCACCGCGACCAGCGACAGCGAGCCGGCCATGGCAGCGAGCTTGCTGGTGGGCGCGCCGGGCACGGTCCGGGAGGGATCGGCACGCAGGCCGAGCCGGTTCGACAGCCACCACAGGCCGGCCAGGTTGAAGATGCCGATGACACCGACCAGCAGCAGGGCCTGGCCGCCCATGCGCGACAGCTCGCGGGCCAGGTCGTCGAGGCCGGCCAGGCTGACCCCCATCAGCAGCAGGATGACATAGACCGAGGCGTTGACGCCGCGATTGATCAGGCTCATCAGGCCGGCATGGGAAACCGGCACCAGGTAGCCCAGTATCAGCGGCATCAGCACGATCAGCAGACCGGACAGCATAGAGACTCCCTTCTCCGCCGACGGCGGCCAAAAGCCCCCTACTCTAGTGAATCCCGGGGTGCCGGGGAATGGCTTTTCCCGAATGGGGGATCAGCGGGCCGAATGTCAGTCGCGCAGGGCAAGCTCGGTCAGTGACAGTCGGCTCTTGCGCTGGCCGTCACGGTGGTACTCCACTGCCAGCAGCAGGCCGGGCACCTCGGGATGGAAGCTGAACAGCAGTCGGCGCCCCGGAGCGTCGGGATCGATGGCCTCCACCCTGACGGCCTCGAACTCCCCGGCGGGCACCTCGAGCGGCTCGCGGTCGAGGATCCGGTAGTCGAGCTGTTCCCGGCGGCCGCGGTGGTCCAGATAGGTCAGCCGACAACGGCTCGGCGGCTGGCAATCGCCATTCAGCGCGCGCCGCGAAAGCTCGAAGAGGGCCGCCTGCCGGTCCGGCCGCTCGGCCAGCTCGTCACTACCGAGGCGGTAGTCGCCACCGATACCCAGCAACGAGTAGCCACTGGCATAGTTCACCGAGCGGACCCCTTCCGGCGAGATGATGAAACGGCTGCGCTCGCTGCCTCTTGCCACGGCAATGGCGGCCTGCATCCGGCTCTGCCAGTGTCCGCTTTCCCGGCTCAGGCGGTGGGCGATCATGGCATCCGGCCAACCGCGGATCTCGAGTCGATAGCTGGCCTCGAAGGGCCGGGCCGGCATCCACTCGGCCCGGGTGATCCCCGGCATCAGCAGGAGCAGGGTGAGCAGCAGGATCGCCAGGTCGGGTCGACGCATGGTGGCCTCGCGGCAAGGAAGTGAAGGAAAGGGGACGACAGGCGTGTGAGCCCCGGGACCGCGTCGGGGTTCCCCGGTGTCCCTGGCGGGCGGCATGTTCGGCGGGCTGCTACGCTTTCGTCAGCGGGTCGCGACAGCTTCGTCTCGACCGTTCATCGAGGAGATTTCCCATGGCCAGACTCTTGCTGATTGCCGGTGACTTCGTCGAGGATTACGAGATCATGGTGCCCTTCCAGGCGCTGCAGGCCATGGGCCACGATGTCGATGCGGTCTGCCCCGAGAAGCGCGAGGGGGACAAGGTCCGCACCGCCATCCATGACTTCGAGGGCGATCAGACCTACAGCGAGAAGCCGGGGCACGATTTCACGCTCAATGCCACCTTCGCCGAGGTCGAGGTCGCCGACTACGATGGTCTGGTGATACCGGGGGGACGTGCCCCGGAGTACCTGCGTCTCGACGACCGGGTGCTGGAGATGGTTCGCCACTTCTTCGAGCATGACAAGCCGATCGCCTCGATCTGTCATGGTGCCCAGCTGCTGGCGGCGGCGGTGTCGCTGGAGGGGCATCGGGTCTCGGCCTACCCCGCCTGTGCGCCGGAGGTGCGCCTGGCCGGTGGCGACTATGCCGAGATCGAGGTCGACCAGACCGTGGCCAGCGGCAAGCTGGTCACGGCCCCCGCCTGGCCGGCCCATCCGGCCTGGCTCAAGCGGTTCAATGCCATGCTGTAGTACCGCGGTCCGCCTGCCTCGCGGCGAGGCAGTGCCTTGCCGGTGGCCCCGATATCTCGCATGGTGCACGCCTTGACGGACGCATTCGCCGCCCGTCGCCTGGCGGCGCCAGGGTCGTGCTGGCCTGGCGGCTCAGGTCTCCGACTGCAGGCGCCGCAGGCCCTCGCTGAGCTCGACCGGATAGCGGGTCTCGCCCGGGGCGAGCAGTCGCAGCTCGACGGGCAGGTGCTCCAGGCAGGCCGCCACCCGTTCCCTGGCCTGGTCCGCCCTCGCCATTTCCGCGTCGTCGAGCCGTCCCGCCTGCACCAGCGGCACCAGCAGCGGTTCCCCATCGTCGATGGGCTCGTCACGCAGCGCGATCAGGTCCCCGGCGTAGCGCCCCTCGGCATCGCGGCGCCGATAGAGCTGCTTGCGACAGGGCAGGTTGATCTTGCCGGGCGAGTGCTTGACCCGGGGTGTGCCGGCATACTCCACCAGCTTGTAGGAGAGGTCGATGACCGGGGCGTCGGCGGCCACGCCCATCTGGGTGCCCACCCCGAAGGCATCGATGGGGGCGCCGTCCTCGAGCAGGGTGTCGATCTGGTGCTCGTCGAGCCCGCTGCTGGCGACGATGCTCACGTCGGGATGGCCGGCCTCGTCCAGCAGCGCCCGGGCTCCTTTCGCCAGCTCGCCCAGGTCGCCGGAGTCGAGCCGGATGGCACTGACGCTCAGCTCGGGGTCGTCGCGCATCAGTTCGATCACCTTGTTCACCCCTTCCAGGGTGTCATGGGTGTCCACCAGCAGGGTGGTGCCCGGATAGTGTCGGGCGAAGGCACGGAAGGCTTCCAGCTCGCTGTCGTGGGCGAGGATGTAGCTGTGGGCCATGGTGCCGTTGAGCGTCAGGTCGTGGCGCAGGCCCCCGAGCACGTTGCTGGTCCCGGCGAGTCCGGCGGTCCGATAGGCGCGTACCCCGCGCACCGCGGCGTCGACACCGTGCATGCGGCGCATGCCGAAGTCCACCACCGGCCGTCCCCGGGCCGCCATCACGATGCGCACCGCCTTGGAGGCCAGCACCGTCTCGAGCTGCACCATATTCATGATCAGGCTCTCCAGCAACTGAGCCTCGGCGATGGGGGCGTCCACCTCCAGCAGTGGTTCGTTCTCGAACACCGGCGTGCCCTCGGGCAGGGTCCAGATGTCGCCAGTGAAGCGCCAGCCGGCGAGCCAGTCGAGGAAGGCGTCGTCGAATTTCCCGGTGTCCGCCAGCCGCGCAAGCGCCGACGTCGTGAAGCGGAGCCGGCTGGCCAGGGCGGCGGCGTGCTGCTGGCCGCAGGCGAGCATGAAGCGCCGGGTCGGCGGCAGCTTGCGGAAGTAGAGGCTGAAAGTGGCCCGCTCCTGCATCTGCTCCTTCCAGTAGGCCTGGAGCATGGTGAGCTGGTAGAGGTCGGTGAGCAGTGCCAGGTCGCTATCATCCACCTGGACGGGAACCGGATCGCTCATGACTGGACCTCGATGCCGGCAGCCTCGAATTCCGCCCGGCAGTCCTCGGCGGCCCCGGGATCCACCGCCGCGCTCAGGTGTTCCAGCAGCAGGGTGTCGAAGCCGGCCTGGCGCGCCTCCAGTGCCGTGGCCCTGACGCAGACGTCCAGGGCCAGCCCGCAGACGATCACCCGCTGGATGTCCTTCTCCTTCAGGTACTCGGCCAGCCCGGTGTCGTCGAAGGCGGAGTAGGCATCGCGGTCGAAGGCCGTGGCCTTGCTGACCCGTATGGTGTCCTCGGGCAGGGTGAGGTCCGGATGGAAGGCGGCACCGCGGGTATCCTGCACGCAGTGGACCGGCCAGGGGCCCCCGCGGTGCTCGAAGCTGACATGGTCGATGGGGTGCCAGTCGCGGGAGGCGACGACCAGGGAACCGGCTCGCCGGGCCGCGTCGACCTCCGCGTTGATGCCCGGCACCAGGGCGGCACCACCGGCCACCGCCAGGGCGCCGCCCTCGCAGAAGTCATTCTGCAGGTCGATGACCAGCAGGGCGTCGTGGGGACCATAGTTGACTCGGGTCGTCATCATGCACCTCCAGGAGGTCGATGGGTCTCACTCCCAGCCTATAGCCTGCATTGCCTTTCTTGTAGGGATGCGATCAAGGTGGCGGAGATTCAATAGCCCGCGCCGGGATCGACGGTGTCCACCGGCTCGCCGGCCTCGAAGGCACGCAGTGTCTCGGCCACCTGGTCCAGGGCCTCCCCGAGCGGGGTGGGGCCGGCCATGTGAGGCGTGACCCAGACCCGTGGGTGAGACCACAGCGGGCTGTCGGCCGGCAGCGGCTCCGTGGGGAAGGCATCGAGGATGGCGCCGCGCAGGCGACCCTCGCTCTCGCCCTCGCCCAGGGCAGCCAGCAGGGCCTGCTCATCGATCAGGGTGCCGCGGCCGGGGTTGATCAGGCTGGCCCCCTCCGGCAGTGCGGCCAGTGCCCGCTCATCGATGAGGTGGCGGGTCTCGCGGGTATCGGGCAGCAGCAGCACCAGGGTTCGCACCCGACCCAGCAGGGCGTCGAGCCCGGCATCACCGTGGTGACAGCTGATGGTGTCGAGCGACTTGGGCGAGCGGCTCCAGCCATGCACCGGGAAGCCGTCGGCGGCGATCGTGGCAGCCACCCTGGCGCCGATGGCACCGAGCCCGAGGACGCCGACCGGCCAGTCGCGCTTGTCGGTCACGGCATGCTCGCGCCACGCCCGGTGCGCCTGCTGACGACGGTAGCGGTCGAAGTCGCGCTGGAAGTGCAGGATGCCGTAGCGCACGTAGTCGCCGATCAGTTCGGCCATGCCGGCATCACGCAGCTTGACGATGGGGACGCCCTCCGGCAGGCCGGGATTGCCCAGCAGGGCATCGACACCGGCCCCCAGGTTGACGATGCCCTTGAGCCGCGTCTGTTCGCGCAGCAACTCGGCGGGGGGCTTCCATGCCGCCAGGTAGTCCACATCTCGACGCGCCTCGGCCGGGGCATCGCTGGTGATGATCTCGGCCCCCGGCAGGCGTTCGGCCAGGGCGTCGCGCCACGTCTCGGCGTCGTCGATATGGAGCAATACGCGCATGTCGGGTCCTTCTGGTGGGTCGTTGCGTCAGTACACGATCTGCATCATGGGTGGTGGGGCCTCGTCGAGCAAGCCGGCCAGCCGGGTCAGCCCCTCGTCGAGCCGGGCGATGTCCGGCTCGGCCCCGAGGCTGACGCGAATGCGCCGCGGCGCCGGGGTCTGCTCCACCATGAAGGGGGCCGCCGTGGTGATGGCCAGCCCTTCCTGTTCGGCATGCTGCTGCAGTTCCTCGGCGCGCCAGGCGCCGGGCAGGGTGATCCACAGGTGCAGGCTGCTGGGGCGCGAGACGAAGGGGTGGTGGCCCAGCAGGCGGTGGGCGAGGCGCTGGCGCTCGCCGAGCAGTTCGCGTTGCTCGCCGGCGAGGGCTTCGACGCTGCCGTCGGCCAGCCACAGGTGGGCGAGCTCGAAGGTCAGCGGGGTGGCCATCCAGGTGGTGGCGCGCATCCGCGGCAGGGTGTGGTGAAGCTGGCCGCGGGGCACCGTCAGGTAGCCCGCTCGCAGCCCCGGCACCGTGACCTTGGTCAGGCTGGTGACATGGAAGCCGAAGTGGGGAATCCGCGCGGTCAGTGGGGTCAGCCCCGGCGCTTCCAGCAGGGCATGGACGTCATCCTCGATCAACCATACGCCATGTCGCTCGAGCACCTCGGCCACGGCATCGCGCCTGGCCTCGCCCATGGTGGCGCCCGTGGGGTTGAGCTGGGTGGGGGTCAGGCAGACGGCACGCGGCTTGAAGCGGCGGCAGGCTATGTCCAGCGCTTCGGGGATCACGCCTTCGTCGTCGATGGTCACGCCGCGCAGCTGGAAACCCAGGGTGCGCGACAGGGCGATCAGGCCATGGTCGGTGAGCGCCTCGGTCAGCACGAGGTCACCGTGCTGGACCACCGTGGAGATCGCCAGCATCAGACCGTGGGCGGCACCGTTGCAGAGGATCAGGTCGTCGACATCGCCCGGCACCCCGAGGCGAGTGGCGAGCCAGGTGCTGGCGCGTTCACGCTGGTGCGGCAGCCCGGCGATCGGCCTGTTGGCGGTGATCACCCCGGGGCTGGCATGCTCCGCCAGCTCGGCCAACGCCTGGCGGAAGCGGAGGTGATGGCCCGGCGGGCAGACCGGGTGGGCGATGGAAAGGTCGATCAGGGGGTGCTCCTGGCGTGGTTCATGACCACGCAGGTAGGCCGACTCCCGGGCATCGTCCAGGGCGTTGATCCAGGTGCCACTGCCGATGCGGGCCTGGACCAGACCCATCTTCTCGGCCTGGGCATAGGCTCGCGACACGGTCTGTACACTGACGCCCAGGGACTCGGCCAGCTGGCGATGGGGAGGCAGCCGAGTGCCAGGTGTGAGGTCTCCCTGGCGGATCGCTTCCGACAGCGCCCGTGCGATGGCCAGGTATTTGGGGCCTGCGTCGGTCAGGTAGGGAGTCAGATCGATTGTCATGATGCAATAAAGCCTTTGACCGCCAGCCAATGAGTGGTGCTAGTATCCGCTCTAGCGGCATTGACTGGCAATTGTCATGCATTGGATTGCAGCTAATCATGACAATTATCATGACGGCATAGCAAGTCTTGCCAGTGCCCGCCCCCCGCGGCCCGGCCCTTCTGGTGGAGACGGCCGGTTATTGGTGATGAGATTCGATGGCGAGTGGCCCATGATCCAGGTTTCCCTGCCTTTCACTCGTGAGGAGTATGCAAGTCGCCTGTGGAAGGTGCGTGCCGAGATGGCCAGCCGTGGCATCGACGTGTTGATCGTCAGCGACCCCTCCAACATGGCCTGGCTGACCGGCTACGACGGCTGGTCCTTCTACGTGCACCAGTGCGTGCTGGTCGGCCTGGAGGGTGAGCCGGTGTGGTACGGCCGACGGATGGATGCCAACGGAGCCCTGCGCACCTGCTGGATCGATCCGGACAACATCACCTACTACCCGGATTACTACGTGCAGAATCCGGACATGCATCCCATGGACTACCTCGCCCAGACCATCCTGCCCGATCGCGGCTGGCACGAGGGTGTGGTGGGCATGGAGATGGACAACTACTACTTCACGGCCAAGGCCTACCAGAGCCTGCTGCGCGAGTTGCCCCACGCGCGCTTCATGGACGCCAACTCCCTGGTCAACTGGTGCCGGGCCATCAAGTCCCCCCAGGAGATCGAGTACATGCGGGTGGCGGCGAAGATCGTCGAGGGCATGCACACGCGGATCCTTGAGGTGATCGAGCCGGGCCTGCCCAAGAGCAAGCTGGTCTCGGAGATCTACCGGGTCGGCATCGAGGGCTGGCGCGACGATCAGGGCAGGATCTACGGCGGCGACTATCCCGCCATCGTGCCCATGCTGCCCACCGGCAGTGATGCCGCCGCCCCCCACCTGACCTGGGATGACACGCCGTTCCGCGAGGGCGAGGGTACCTTCTTCGAGATCGCCGGGGTCTTCAAGCGCTACCATGCGCCGATGTCGCGGACGGTCTTCCTGGGCAGGCCGCCCCAGGAGTTCGTGCGCGCCGAGTCGGCGCTGCTCGAGGGCATCGAGAACGGCCTGGAGGTGGCCAGGCCCGGCAACCGTACCGCGGACATCGCCATGGCGTTGGGTGCGGCCATGGACAAGTACGGCTTCGACCGCGGCGGCGCCCGCTGTGGCTACCCCATCGGCATCAGCTACCCGCCGGACTGGGGCGAGCGCACCATGAGCCTGCGCCCCTCGGACGAGACCATCCTGCAGCCGGGCATGACCTTCCACTTCATGCCGGGCCTGTGGGAGGACGACTGGGGCCTGGAAATCACCGAGAGCATCCTGATCACCGAGACCGGTTGCGAGACCCTGGCCAACTTCCCGCGCCAGCTCTTCGTGCGCTGAGAGAAAGCGGCAACGGCCACAGCGAGGGGCGCCGGGGATAGGCCGGAAGGGAGGTCCTATGCCATGGATGGCATCGGTAGCGCCCAGGGATGGGTTCACAGCGCCTCCCTGATGGTCCGACACATCGGGGCCTATCGCCGGAACAGCCCCGAGCGTTTGTCGGCAAACACAGAACAAGGAGTTTCCAACCATGACCAAGCGTCCCAGCCCCATCAGCGCCACCGTCGATTTCGCCGCCGACGGCGTCCAGCACGGCTTCCTCAAGCTGCCCATCTCCACCGACGAGTCGGCCTGGGGGGCGGTGATGATCCCCGTCACCGTGGTGAAGAACGGCGAGGGGCCCACGGCCCTGCTCACCGGCGGCAACCATGGCGACGAGTACGAGGGCATCACCGCGCTGCTGAAGCTCTCGACCTCGCTCGAGGCCGAGGATGTGCAGGGCCGGGTGATCATCGTACCCATGATGAACGTGCCGGCGGCCATGGCCGGCAAGCGCACCTCGCCCATGGACGGCGGCAACCTCAACCGCAGCTTCCCCGGCGACCCGGACGGTACCGTGACAGAGAAGATCGCCGACTACTTCACGCGGGTGATGGTGCCGATGTGCGACGTGGTGCTCGACCTGCACTCCGGCGGGCGCACCCTGGACATCATCCCCTTCGCCGCCTCCCACGTGCTCGATGACCCGGAGCAGCAGCGCCAGGCCCTGGAGGGTGCCAAGGCCTTCGGCGCCCCCTATGCCATGATGATGTTCGAGCTCGACGCCGCGGCGCTGTTCGACACCGCGGTGGAGAGCCAGGGCAAGGTCTTCGTCGCCACCGAGCTGGGCGGCGGCGGTACCTCCACCCCGGAGAGCCTGGCCATCACCGAGCGCGGTATCCGCAACTTCCTGATCCACTACGGGCTGGTCGACGGCGAGGTGGAGATGCCCGAGGCGCCCCAGGTCTACCTCGACATGCCCGATGCCAGCTGCTACGTGCAGAGCGAGCACAGCGGCCTGCTCGAGCTGACCCTGGCACTCGGCGACAGGGTCGAGAAGGGGCAGGTGATTGCCCGGGTCCATGACATGACCCGCAGCGGCGCCGCGCCGGTGGAGTATCGCGCCGGGCGCGACGGGATCCTGGCCGCGCGGCGTTTCCCGGCGCAGGTCAACATGGGAGACACCATTGCGGTGATCGCCGAAGTCGTCGATTCGCTGGGCTGAACGGGCCCGCCACATTCAGGAACAGGAAACGCATGAAGCTCGATCGCTATGACCTGAAGATTCTCGAGATCCTCTCCCGGGATGGACGCATCACCAAGTCGAAGCTGGCCGAGGCGATCAATCTCTCGGTCAGTCCCTGCTGGGAGCGGGTACGGCGGCTGGAAAAGGCCGGTATCATCGAGGGGTACAGCGCCAGGATCAATGCCGATGTCCTCCTGCGGCGCACGCCGGTATGGGTGCAGATCGAACTCAAGGCTCACAACGCCGAGAGCTTCGCCCGTTTCGAGGCGCTGGTCCAGGAGACACCGGAAGTCACCGAATGCGTGGCGGTAGGGGGTGGGGTGGACTACCTGATCAAGGTCGAGGCAGAGTCCATCGACGCCTACCAGCGGCTCATCGATGCCTGGCTGACCGGTGATGTCGGCATCGAGCGCTACTTCACCTATATCGTCACCAAGTCGGTGAAACGCCCCTCGCCGGGTTTCGACCCCGGCGACTTCGCGTGAGGCCATGGGCCCACGGGGCCATCCCCGTGGTGGATCTGGCCAGCGAAACCCCAGCGTTGATTTCACGTCGACGGATTCTGTCTTAAGCTTGAGCGTGAGGGTTGAGCATCGGCTCACCCATGCCGGGCGATCCCGCCGGCGTGCTTCCCGATGGTGCCGGCCATGTTTGTTGGATAGTTGACAGCGCCCTGGAAGTGTTCGAGATCGCCTGACGCAGAGAGATGCCCATGTCCTATTTCACGATTGCCGGGGTTCAGATGTATGCGCTGCACCACGGCGACAATACCGAGGCCATGCGCCACCGGATCGACGTGCTGATGAGCCGTTTCCCCCAGGTGCAGATGGTCGTCTTCAGCGAGCTGATGCCCATGGGGGCCTCGCCGCACCATGCAGAGCCGATGCCCAGCAACGCCGAGGCGCTGTTCTGCCAGATCGCCGAGCAGCACCGCATCTGGCTGGTTCCGGGCTCGATGTTCGAGCAGGAGGGTGACCGGGTCTACAACACCCTCTCGGTGATCAATCCCCACGGCCAGGTCGTGGCCCGCTACCGCAAGATGTTCCCCTTCCGTCCCTACGAGGCCGGGGTGGAGAGCGGCAGCGAGTTCGTCGCCTTCGATGTGCCCAACGTGGGGCGCTTCGGGGTGTCGATCTGCTACGACATGTGGTTTCCCGAGACCACCCGGACCCTGGCCGCCATGGGGGCCGAGGTGATCCTGCACCCCACCATGACCGACACCATCGACCGCGACATCGAACTTTCCATCGCCCGTACCAATGCCGCGGTCAACCAGTGCTACTTCTTCGACATCAACGGCGCCGGCGCCATCGGCAACGGCCGTTCCATCGTGGTCGGCCCCTCGGGTGACGTCATTCACCAGGCCGGTACCGGCGAGGAGGTCATGCCCATCGAGGTCGACCTCAACCGGGTGCGTCGCGAGCGCGAGACCGGGCTACGCGGCCTCGGCCAGCCGTTGAAGAGTTTTCGTGACCGTCGTGTCGACTTCTCGGTGTACCGCCACGAGACCGGATCGACCCCCTTCCTCGATACCCTGGGGCCACTGGCCAAGCCGGTTCGCGCCGACGTCGAGGAGTACTGACCCCGCCGCGGGCGGCGCAGCCGACGAGGAGATCCCATGCTGGAGCGCTTGTTGCGGGCCCTGCGCCGCCTGATCCGCCCGCCCGGAACAGGAGACAGCCAAGAGGAGAGCTTGCGTGCCGCGCCCCGTGATGTGGTGCCGGCCCCAGTCGAGCCCGTTTCCGCCACCGATGGAGCGACCCCGATGAGCAGAATAACAACCATTGCCGATGTTCGCCGCCACTTCCGCAACAACAAGGAGCCCATCTACTTCATCTCGGCCACCAACTTCAATCTGCTGGGTATCGGCGATTGGGTGGGGACCTTCCGTCACATCAACTACATCGACTGCTTCGACGGCCAGCAGCGCAACGTCTTCGTGCCCAGGGAGAAGTTTCCCCGGGACTTCGAGAGCATCGAGGACATCAACAACTACCTGCTCGAGCACAAGGAGGTCATCGACTTCATCCAGTCGAGGGCCTCTGGCGACAACGCCGGCACCGCCGCCTTCCTGATGTTCGACGAGCACACCGAGGAGGTGTGCCGACAGCTGGGGCTCAAGGTCGCCTTCCCGCCGGCGGCCTTGAGAAACCGCATGGACAACAAGATCGAGACGGTGCGCATCGGCAACAAGGCCGGCGTGCCCAGCGTGCCCAACGTGCTGGCCAGGGTGGGCAGCTACCAGGAACTGCTGGAGGTGAGCCAGGAGCTCGGCAGCGACCTGGTGGTGCAGACCGCCTTCGGCGACTCCGGCCACACCACCTTCTTCATCGCCAGCGAGGACGACTACTACAAGCACGCCGAGGAGATCGAGGCCGAGCCCGAGGTCAAGATCATGAAGCGCATCAACTGCCGCGGCTCGGCCATCGAGGCTTGTGCTACCCGCTGCGGCACCGTGGTGGGGCCCTTGATGACCGAGCTGGTGGGCTTCAAGTCGTTGACCCCCTACAAGGGGGGCTGGTGCGGCAACGAGATGTTCGCCGGCGCCTTCACCCAGGAGATTCGCGACAAGGCCCGGGAGTACACCTTCAAGTTCGGCGAGGCGCTGCGCGAGGAGGGCTATCGCGGCTACTTCGAGCTCGACTTCCTGATCGACATGGACAACGGCGAGGTCTATCTCGGCGAGCTCAACCCCCGTGTCACCGGGGCCAGCTCGCTGACCAACGTGGCGGCCTTCGCCCACTCCGATATCCCACTGTTCCTCTTCCACCTGCTGGAGTTCTCCGACGTCGACTTCGAGCTGGACATCGAGGAGATCAACGAGCGCTGGTCGCACCCCGACAGCGTCGACAGCTGGAGCCAGCTGGTGATCAAGCACACCGACGAGAGCGTCGACCTGCTGACCCAGGCCCCGCGCACCGGGGTGTGGAAGATGGCCGCCGACGGCAGCGTTGCCTACGACCACTACAGTTACCACCCCCACGCCGCCGAGAACGAGCAGGAGGCCTTCTTCCTGCGCATCAGCGGTGCCGGCGACTTCCGCTACGAGGGCGCCGACCTCGGCATCCTGATCACCCGCGGCCGGCTGATGGACGACGACTTCCAGCTCACCGAACGCGCCAAGGCCTGGATCGAGGGCATTCACGGCCAGTATGCCGGGCAGTCGCTGCAGGACCCGGTGGTGGAAGAGGTCGCCGTCAGCCATGCCGTCGGTGGTGGCAACTTCAAGATTCTCTGAGCGGGGATGCAGCCCCGCCGGCCGATGGCGGCGGGGCGGAGTGTGCCATGGACAAGACACTGGTATTTCACACCGTGCGCGAGTCGGCGCCGGGGCCCAAGTGGCGGTCGCTGTTCGACTACCACTGGCCGGCCTACGAGCAGTGGTACCTGAGCGAGGGAGAGCGCGAGCGGCCGGCGTATCTCGCCTGCTACAACGCCCTGCGTCGCCACATGCCGGAGCTGGTGGACACCTACAAGGCGCTCTGCGAGCTGGCCGGTGGCGGCGACCTGGCGGCGCGCCTGCTCAGCCTCTATCGGCCGCCGCCCTACATCACCGGCTGTTCCCAGGCGGTGCTGGCGCGGCCTTCGTCCACCGTGCTGGCGCGCAACTACGACTACCCGCCGGAGCTGTGCGAGGGCACCATCCTCTACAGCCACTGGAACGAGCGCCGCGTGATCGCCATGTCCGACTGCCTGTGGGGCGTGCTCGACGGCCTGAACGACCGGGGGCTCGCCGTCTCGCTGGCCTTCGGGGGGCGCAAGGTGGTGGGCGACGGCTTCGGCGCGCCGATCATCCTGCGCTATATCCTGGAGTTCTGCGACACGGTGCCCGAGGCCGCCGAGGTGCTGGCCCGGGTGCCGACCCACATGGCCTACAACATCACCGTGGCCGACTCGGCCGGGCGCTACATCACGGCGATGATCGCCCCGGATCGTCGCGCCAGCATCCGCCGGGTGGCGGTGGCTACCAATCACCAGAAGAAGATCGAGTGGTATGCCCACGCCCTGGCCTCCGAGACCCTGATCCGCGAGCGCCAGCTGTCGATCCTGGTGGACGACGAGGCCACCACCGAGGGACGGCTGATCTCGGCGTTCCTCTCGCCGCCGCTGTTCCGCCACGACTACCAGCGCGGCCTGGGCACCGTCTACACCGCGGTCTATCGCCCCCGGTCCGGCCGCGCCCAGTTCCATTGGCCCTGCAAGTGGCTGGACCTTTCCTTCGACGACTTTCCCGAGGAGCGACTGGCGATCCGTTACGGTTCGCGACATCTGACTACCGGCTGAGGACGGTGACGCCGTGGCAGGGCACCGACCACCAGCATCATCGAGAACAACACCAGGAGGCGGGTGTCGTCATGCAAGAGACAAGCTATACGGAAACTCCCTACACGGCGCTGGGTTTCTACCACAAGATCTCCCAGTTGCGCGCCGACACCTGGAACGCGTTGAAGCGTGACCTCGGCATCCTGGTGCGACTGGGTGACGAGGGCCGGGCCAAGAACCTGGTCAAGGCCATCGACGTCAAGCTGACCCGGCTGGAGATCATCGAGGACTACCACGCCTTTCCCTCCAAGGAGGACTTTCGACACCTCTGGTCGCTGTTCGACCGCGAGGAGTACGTGCTGCTGGAGAAGGTGGTCAAGCGCCTGGTGCGGGCACTGATCAGCGAGTCCTATCGCCGCCGCCACGTCGACCTGAGCGAGACCGATGCCGATGCCGAGGACCTGGAGACCCTCGATGCCCTGGCCCAGCTCAGGCGCGGCCACCCGGCCTCCAACAGCTCGGCCCAGCCCTACTTCGAGCTGTTGATCGTCGACAACCTCTCGGCCCAGGAGGAGGAGGTCGTCCGCGAGGCCTTCCACAACATGCGGCGTCCCGAGGACCGCTTCGTCTACGACGTGGTCACGGTCAGGAGCTTCGAGGATGCCCTGATCGCGGTGCTGGTCAATCCCAATATCCAGGCCTGCCTGATCCGCTACGAGTTCCCCTACAAGTCGAAGTACAACCTGAGTGCCCTGCGCAACTACCTCGAGGGGCTGTCGGAGAAGGAGCTCGAGAACCAGACCGAGGCAGAGCGCAGTATCCTGCTGAGCTCGATGATCCACGAGCTGCGCCCCGAGATCGACCAGTTCCTGGTCACCAGCGGCGACGTCGAGGCCACGGCGAGCCGCGACATCCGCTACTTCAACCGCATCTTCTACCGCGAGACCGACTACATCGAGCAGCACCACACCATCCTGCGGGCCATCGACAACCGCTACCGCACCCCCTTCATCGATGCCCTGCGGGAGTACAGCAAGAAGCCCACCGGCGTCTTCCACGCCATGCCGATCTCCCGGGGCAAGTCGGTGACCCGCTCGCACTGGGCGGGACAGATGATCGACTTCTACGGCATCAACATCTTCCTCGCCGAGACCTCGGCCACCTCCGGCGGGCTCGACTCCCTGCTGCAGCCTTACGGGCCGATCAAGAAGGCCCAGGAGTATGCCGCCCGTGCCTTCGGCGCCCGCCAGAGCTTCTTCGTCACCAACGGCACCTCGACGGCCAACAAGATCGTGGTGCAGGCGCTGGTCAAGCCGCGGGACATCGTGCTGATCGACCGCGACTGCCACAAGTCGCACCACTACGGCATGGTGCTGGCCGGGGCCCATGTCAGCTACCTCGACTCCTACCCGCTGAACGATTACTCGATGTATGGGGCGGTGCCGCTGAGGGAGATCAAGAAGACGCTGCTCGAGTACAGGCGGGCTGGCCAGTTGCACAAGGTCAAGATGCTGCTGCTGACCAACTGTACCTTCGACGGTGTGGTCTACAACGTGCGGCGGGTGATGGAGGAGTGCCTGGCGATCAAGCCCGACCTGGTGTTCCTGTGGGACGAGGCGTGGTTCGCCTTCGCTTCCTTCAACCCCACCTACCGGCCGCGGACCGCCATGCATGCCGCCCGTACGCTGCGGGACCGCTACCGTAGCGAGGCCTACCGCGAGGAGTACGATGCCTGGAAGGCCGAGTTCGACGCACTGGACCCGGACGACGATGCCACCTGGCTCGACCGTCGCCTGCTGCCCGACCCCGACGCGGTGCGCATCCGCACCTACGCCACCCACTCCACCCACAAGACCCTGACCTCGCTGCGCCAGGGCTCGATGATCCATGTCTGGGATCAGGACTTCCGTCAGCGGGTGGAGGCGCCGTTCCACGAGGCCTACATGACCCACACCTCCACCTCGCCCAACTACCAGATCGTCGCTTCGCTGGACGTGGGCCGCATGCAGGCCGAGATGGAGGGCTTCGAGCTGGTGCATGCCCAGGTCGAGGCGGCGCTGTCGCTGCGCGAGCAGCTTTACAGCCACCCGCTGCTGCAGAAATACTTCCGGGTGTTGAAGAACAAGGACATGGTGCCGGCGGAGTACCGCGAATCCGGCGTCGAGTCCTACTACGACTCGGTCACGGGCTGGAACAAGATGGAGGAAGCCTGGGCCCGGGACGAGTTCGTGGTCGACCCCAGCCGCATCACCATTGCCATCGGCACCACCGGAATCGATGGCGATACCTTCAAGAACGAATACCTGATGAACAAGTACGGTATCCAGATCAACAAGACCTCGCGCAACACCGTACTGTTCATGACCAACATCGGTACCACCCGGGGCTCCATCGCCTATCTGCTGGATGTGCTGATCAAGCTGGCCAAGGAGTTCGATAACCTCTGGGAGGACAGCAGCCGGCCGGAGCGCAAGATCATCGAGAACCGCGTCCACTCCCTGACCCAGGAGCTGCCGCCGCTGCCCGATTTCAGCCGCTTTCACGATGCGTTTCGCCCCGATGTAGAGAGCGCCACGCCGGAGGGGGACATTCGCCGGGCCTATTTCCTCAGCTACGACGAGGAGAATACCGAGTACCTGCGCTTTGACAACGGCGAACTGCAGGCGCAGATGCGTGGCGGGCGCGAGGCGGTCTCGGCGAGCTTCGTGATTCCCTATCCGCCGGGCTTCCCGGTGCTGGTGCCTGGGCAGGTGGTCAGCGAGCAGATCCTCGCCTTCCTGCAGGCGCTGGACGTCACCGAGATCCACGGCTACCGACCGGAGCTGGGGCTGCTGGTGTTCACCGAGGCGGCCCTGGCCAGCCAGGATGAGGGCTGACCCCGCTCCGGCGGCCCTGGCGGCGGTGCCGCAGAAAAAACGGCAACTTCCCGGACGAGGACAAAAATTCCTGCCGCCGACGGCGGCGTTATCGGAAAGTCCCGACCCACGACCTCCCTTACCATGATGCCATCGAGCGGCCTTCGGGCCGCCGGTCGTTTTCGTCATCACCGGCACGCATCGATGCCGGTGTGCAAGGGGAGGTCCCGCATGAAACTGTCCAAGACACTGACCAAGGCCCTGGATGATCCGCGTCTGTTCCGCCAGTACGCCTATGTCGACGGCAAGTGGACACATGGCGACGGTGGCCGCGAGGAGACCGTGTTCGACCCGGCCACCGGTGAGGCGATCGGGCATATCCCCTGGCTCGAACCCGGGCAGATCCTCGAGGCCGTGGACGCCGCCGAGGCGGCCTTCGTGCACTGGCGGGCCCTGCGTGTCGACGAGCGCTGCGAGCGCCTGCTGGCCTGGTACGACCTGCTGCAGGCCAACCGCGAGGACCTGGCCACGATCATGACCCTGGAGCAGGGCAAGCCGCTGCCCGACGCCCGCGGCGAGGTGGAGTACGGCGCCAGCTTCGTGCGCTGGTTCGCCGAGGAGGGCAAGCGCACCTTCGGCGAGACCATCCCCAGCCATATTCCCAATGCGGCGCTGGGCACCATCAAGGAGCCGGTGGGCATCGCCGCCCTGATCACCCCGTGGAACTTCCCGCTGGCGATGATCACCCGCAAGGCCGCCGCCGCCATGGCGGCCGGCTGCACGGTGATCGTCAAGCCCGCCGGCGAGACCCCCTTCTCGGCCCTGGCGCTGGCCGAACTGGCCGAGCGTGCCGGGATCCCGGCGGGGGTGTTCAACGTGGTACTGGGCGACCCCCCGGAGGTGTCGCGCATCCTGTGCGGCGAGGACCGGGTCAAGGCGCTCTCCTTCACCGGCTCCACCCGGGTGGGCCGCCTGCTGCTGGAGCAGTGCGCCAACACGGTGAAGCGTGTTTCCCTCGAATTGGGCGGGAATGCCCCCTTCATCGTCGGGCCGGACATGGACCCCCGGGAGGCGGCCTTCGCCGCGGTGGCGGCCAAGTTCCAGACCGCCGGACAGGACTGCCTGGCCGCGGACCGCATCCTGGTCCACGAGTCGATCCACGACGAGTTCGTCGGGCACTTCGCCGAGCGCATGGCGGCGCTCACCGTGGGCAACGGCCTGGAGAGCGAGATCGACCTGGGGCCACTGATCCACCGCCAGGCGGTGGAGAAGGCCGCGGCCATCGTCGACGATGCCATCTCCAAGGGCGCCACCCTGGTGGCCGGCGACCAGACCCTGGCGCCGGGCCCGAACTTCTTCATGCCCACCCTGCTCACCGGGGTGACCCACGACATGAAGATCTGGCACGAGGAGAGCTTCGCCCCGGTGGCCGGCATCACCGCCTATGCGGACGATGACCAGGTCATCGAGATGGCCAACGACACCGAGTACGGCCTGGCGGCCTATATCTACACCCACGACATCCGCCGCATCTGGAAGATCATGCGGGCGCTGGAGTTCGGCATGGTCAGCGTCAACTCGGTGAAGATGACCGGCCCGCCGGTGCCCTTCGGCGGCGTCAAGCACTCCGGCCTCGGCCGCGAGGGCGGGGTGACCGGCATCGACGAGTATCTGGAGACGAAGTACTACTGCCTGGGGGCCCTGGGCTCCGTATCGGGTAGTTGAGCTTGCTGCGCTCCGGCCTGGCAGCCGCGGGGCCGGGATGGGCCATCGAGCGATATCTACCCAAGGGCGCTGGGGCAAGCGTAGCGGCGCGCGGCGATCGACAGGGATGTCGATCGAGGACCGGCAAGAGGGACCTTGTTCCGGTCCGACGCGCAAGCCGCAAGCGTGGCCCCAGGGTTTCGTCCTTGGGCATCGCGAGAGGGCTCATACCGGCTCCAGGCAGCGACATACGAATTTGAATATCTTCCCGCTGCGGCGGGGTCCTGGAGAAGAGAGAACACGATGAGCCAGCAGCACAAGGAATTGATCGACCGCGACCGCAAGGTCACCTTCCACGCCTCCACCCACCTGCGTGACTTCGCCCATGGCGATGCGCCGGGCCGCGTGATCACCGGCGGCAAGGGCATCACCATCCGTGACAAGGACGGCCGCGAGTTCATCGACGGCTTCGCCGGGCTCTACTGCGTCAATATCGGCTACGGACGTACCGAGGTGGCCGAGGCCATCTACCAGCAGGCCCTGGAGCTCTCCTACTACCACACCTATGTGGGCCACTCCAACGAGCCGCAGATCGCGCTCTCCGAGAGGATCCTCGAGCTCGCCGGCCCCGGCATGTCCAAGGTCTACTACGGCCTGGGCGGCAGTGACGCCAACGAGACCCAGCTCAAGATCGTGCGCTACTACAACAACGTGCTGGGGCGTCCGCAGAAGAAGAAGGTGATCTCGCGCATGCGCGGCTACCACGGCTCGGGCCTGGCCACCGGCTCGCTGACCGGGCTCAAGGCATTCCACGACCAGTTCGACCTGCCCATGGCCGGCATCCTGCATACCGAGGCGCCGTACTACTACCACCGCGCCGCCGAGCAGGAGGGCATGACCGAGCGGGAGTTCTCGCAGCATTGCGCCGGCAAGCTCGAGGAGATGATCCTGGCCGAGGGCCCGGAGACCGTGGCCGCCTTCATCGGGGAGCCGGTGCTGGGCACCGGCGGCATCGTGCCGCCCCCGGAGGGTTACTGGGAGGCGATCCAGGCGGTGCTGGCGAGGTACGACGTGCTGCTGATCGCCGACGAGGTGGTGTGCGGCTTCGGTCGCATCGGCGCCGACTTCGGCAGCCACTTCTACGGCATCAAGCCTGACCTGATCACCGTGGCCAAGGGCCTGACCAGCGCCTACCAGCCGCTCTCCGGCGTGATCGTCGGCGACCGCGTCTGGCAGGTGCTGGAGCAGGGCACCGGCGAGTACGGCCCCATCGGCCACGGCTGGACCTACTCCGGCCACGCCCTGGGCTGCGCAGCGGCCCTGGCCAACCTGGCGATCATCGAGCGCGAGGGGCTGACCGGGAATGCCGCCCAGACCGGCGCCTACCTCCAGCAGGCCATGGCCAAGGCGTTCGGCGACCACCCCATCGTCGGCAACGTGCGCGGCGTGGGGATGCTGGCGGCCCTGGAGTTCTCCGCCGACCCGGAGAGGCGCGAGCACTTCGACCCGGCCCTGAAGGTCGGCCCGCGCATCGCGGCCGCGTTGCTGGAGGAGAACCTGATCGCCCGGGCCATGCCCCAGGGCGACATCCTCGGCTTCGCGCCGCCGCTGATCACCACCCGCGACGAGGTGGACGAGATCGTCGCCAGGGCCCGCCGTGGGGTGGACAAGGTGGCCGACGCGCTGGTGCGCGAGGGCGCCATCCAGGTCGCCTGAAACGCTTGACAGGCATGACCATCGCCGCGGGCCAGTCCCGCGGCGATGCCGTTTGACGGGAGGTGCCGATGTCGGATCCCGAACATGGCGTTTCGCTGAACGCCATCTACCAGGCCCGCCGGCGTATTGCCGGCCAGGTGGTGCGTACGCCGCTCGTCCGCTCGCCTGCACTGTCACGGCGCTTCGAGGCCGAGATTCTCCTCAAGCTGGAGACCTGCCAGCCCACCGGCGCCTTCAAGCTGCGCGGTGCCACCAACATGATCGCCGCGCTGATCGAGCGGCATGGCCGGGAATCCCTGGCCGCCGGTGTGACCACGGCCTCCACCGGCAACCATGGCCGGGCGGTGGCCTATGCGGCCGCACGCCTCGGCGTGCCGGCGGTGATCTGCCTCTCGCGGCTGGTGCCGCAGAACAAGGTGGCCGCGATCGAAGCCCTGGGGGCCGAGGTCAGGCGCGTCGGCCGGAGCCAGGACGAGGCCTTCAGCGAGGTGGAGCGGCTGGTGGGCGAGCAGGGCATGACGCCCATCCCGCCCTTCGACGACCCCTGGATCGCCGCGGGCCAGGGCACCATCGGCCTGGAACTGATGGAGGAGGAACCGGAGCTGGACAGGGTCATCGTCGGGCTCTCGGGGGGCGGGCTGCTCGGCGGCATCGGCGCGGCGGTGAAGGCGATCCGCCCGGCGACCCGCGTCACCGGGGTGAGCCTGTCGCAGGGGGCGGCCATGTCGGCGAGCCTGCAGGCCGGCCGCCCGGTCGAAGTGGAGGAGGTCGAGAGCCTCGCCGACTCGCTGGGGGGCGGCATCGGGCGCGGCAACCGTTGTACCCTGGCCCTGGTGCGCGAGGTGATGGACGATCACCTGCAGGTCTCGGAAGCCGCCATCGCCCGTGCCATGGTCGACATCCTCGAGCACGAGAAGTTGCTGGTGGAAGGGGCCGCGGCGGTGGGCCTCGCCGCCCTGGCCGAGCATGGCCTCGACGTGCGTGGTCAGACGATTGCCCTCATCCTGTCTGGCAACGGGGTGTCCCTGGCGACCTTTGACCAGGCGCGCCGTCTGGCAGGACGATAAGCTGCGGGCCCTGTTCTTCCCTCTTCCGTCTGGAGGTTCTCATGCAGCTCTATCATCGGGACGTCATCTCGCAGGCCGTGAAGATCGATCATGACGCCATGGCCGCGGTGGAGGCGGGGTTCGTCGCCCTGGGGCGCGGCGAGGTCGTCCAGCCGCCGATCCTCTCCATGGCCATCGAGGAGTCCAACGGCGAGGTGGACGTCAAGACCGCCCATATCCGCGGCGCCGAGCGCTTCGCCATCAAGATCAGCCCCGGCTTCTTCGACAACCCGAAGCTCGGCCTGCCCAGCCTCGGTGGCCTGATGCTGGTGTTCTCGGCGAAGACCGGCCAGCTCGATGCCCTGTTCCTCGACGAGGGGTATCTCACCATGGTGCGCACGGCGCTGGCCGGTGCCATTGCCGCCAGGTATCTCGCCCGGCAGGACAGTCGACGCGTGACGGTGCTGGGGGCGGGCGAACAGGCCGAGTGTCAGGTCGAGGCGCTGTGCCTGGTATGCGATATCGATACTATCGATGTCTGGGCGCGTCGCCCGGTCGCCGCCGAGGCCTATGCCGAGCGCATGCGCACTCGTGGCTTCAGGGTCGAGGTGCACGGTAGCGTCCATGCGGCCTGTGAACGAGCCGACATCATCGTCACCACCACGCCATCGCGACATCCCATCCTGCATGCCCGCGATCTTCCCGAGGGCGTCCACGTGACCGCCATAGGCTCCGACAGCCCCGAGAAGCGCGAGCTCGACGAGTCGGTGCTGACCCGTGCCGACGCCTTCGTCTGCGACACCCGCGCCCAGAGCGAGAGCAACGGCGAACTCAAGGCGCTGGGCGGCAAGGAGGCCCCCTTCAAGGTGCACGAGCTGGGCCGCGTGATCGCCGAAGGCCAGCGACTGCGCCTGTCGGATGCCACCATCACGGTGTGCGACCTGACCGGCACCGGGGTGCAGGATACCGCGATTGCCGGCTTTGCCTTGTCGCGGCTGGCGGACGACTGAGGGACCGCGGGCAAGGGATCCAGTGGTCAAGGGGCCTTCGGTCCCCGTGCGGTGCGGGTCGACTGGCCACCGTTTCCCTGCCTTTCGGACGGCGTCGAAGGGCTGCCCGCCGGCTGCGGAGAAGCGCTCGGTCGGAACCACACGGCGGCCAGGGCCACCAGCAGGACGGCCGGCAGCATGGCGAGGTTGAGGGCCTCCCAGCCGAGGCGGTGCAGCAGTGCCCCCGACATCAGCGAACCCAGGGCCACCAGGGAGAAGATGATCAGGTCATTGATGCCCTGAACCTTGCCGCGTTCGGCTTCGGAGTGGACGGTGGAGAGCAGGGCGCTGCCGCCCACGAACAGGAAGTTCCAGCCGATGCCCAGCAGCACCAGCGCCACCCAGAAGTGCGCCAGGTCGGTGCCGAGGTTGGCCACCAGGGCCGTGCCGGTGAACAGCAGGGCGCCGGTCAGCAGGATGCGCGGGACGCCGAAGCGGACGATCAGGCTGCCGGTGACGAAGGAGGGGGCGAACATGCCCAGCACGTGCCACTGCATGATGAAGGCGACCTGGCCCATGTCGAAGCCCCGGGCGCGCATGGCCAGCGGGGTGGCGGTCATTACCAGCACCATGATGGCGTAGCCCATCGCGCCGGCCAGCACCGCCACCACGAAGCCCGGCCGTGCGGCGATGGTGGCCATGGGGCGAGCGCTGTCGCCGGGCCGGGGCTCGCCGCTGGCGGGCACCCTGAGCCGGCTCAGCAGGGCGATGGCCAGCAGGGCCAGCAGCGCGATCACCAGGTAGGGGCCGCCGGATGGCACCCCGGCGATCAGGCCGGTGGCGGCGCTGGCGTTCCAGGGGCCTAGGAAGGCGGCGGCCACGCCGCCGGCCATGACGAAGGAGATGGCCCGGCTGCGAAAGGCAGGGCTCGCCACGTCCGCGGCGGCGAAGCGGTAGTACATGGCGAAGCCCTGGTAGAGCCCCAGCAGCAGGTTGCCGGCGCAGAACAGCCAGAAGGACCCCAGCGCCACGGCGCCGAAGCTCAGCAGGCCACCGGCCACGCCACCCAGGCTCGCGCCGGTGATGAAGCCGCGGCGCCGGCCCACGCGCTTCATGTAGAGCGAGGCCGGCAGGGTGGAGACCACCGTGCCCAGCATCATCATGGCGATCGGCAGCGTGGCCAGGCCCGGGTCGGGGCTCAGCTGCTGGCCGACCACGCCGCTCAGCGTCATGACGGTGATCGAGGCCACCATGAACAGCACCTGGCTGGTCACCAGGATGGCCACGTTGCGTCTTTCCCGGCGTGCCGGCTCCATGGGCAAGTCTCTCCTTGGGGGATGGGGGCCACAGGGGTACAGGGTTCAGGATACCAGCATCTTGCCGGCCTGCCCGGCGGCGCCAGCCCCGCCACACCGAGCGCTGGAGGGAAGCAGCTCAGCGCGACCGGCAGCGGGCCGATGACCCGATGCGCAGCAGGGGCCCCGCTGCCGCTCTGGTTCGAGCCGGGAACCGGCAGGATGGCAGGCCAGCGAGATCATCCGGTTGCCATCGTCATGTCTAGCCGATCTGCAGCTCTGCCTTCATCGAGTCCCGGGAGGAAACGAAGGCGGAGCCGACCAGATAGGCCACCGTCAGCGGGCATACGCGTCCTACGATCATCATCATCATGACGATCACCTGGCCCCAGCCGGAAAGCTCCGTCGTCAAGCCCCGTGTCAGGCCAACGGTGCCCAGGGCGGATGTGGCTTCGAAGGCGATCGTCAGCAGATCGGCGTCCTCGGTGATGGACAGGGCCAGGGTGCCCATGAAGATGCCGAGGACGGCCATCACCGTGACCGCAAGCGCCTTGAGCAGGGTGGTCGTATCGATGGCATGCGAGAAGAGCGTGGGTTCGCGCCGGCGCCGAATGTAGGTCCAGGTGGCGGCGAGCAGGACGAACAGGGTGGCGACCTTGATGCCGCTGCCGGTGCCGTTGGCCCCCGCCCCGATGAACATCAGCAGCATCAGCACCAGGCTGGTGGGCTGGGTGAGGTCGCCGATGTCGAGGCTGTGGAAACCCGCGGTTCTCGGTGTCGTCGCCTGGAGCCAGGAGGCCCAGAGCCGATCGGGAAGGCCGGGCAGTGCTGCCAGGGTGGCCGGATTATCCGACTCCAGCATGTAGATCATGGCAGCGCCCATGAGGCTCAACACGGCGGTGCCGAGGAGCACGACCTTGGCATTGATGTCCAGTCGCCGGCTGTGGCGATAGTCGAGAATCCCCATGATCACGATGAACCCCAGGCCTCCGATGAGGTAGAGGGCGGGAATCACCGTATTGATGACCGGGTTTCCGGTGTATGCCATGAGGCTGTCGGGGGAAAGGGTGAAACCGGCATTGTTGAAGGCGGAAACGGTGTGAAAGATGGACCACCAGAGCCCCTGGAGCCAGCCATGCTCGGGCACCCAGACCAGCGCCAGGGGGATCAGGGCGATGCCCTCCACGACCAGCGCCATCCTGACCACCACCTTGGCGGTGCGCATGACGTCCCGAGGGTGGGTCTCGTTGTAGGCGCCGCTGGCGACCAGGGCCCGTCGGCTCCCGATGCGCCCGCCGAGTGACAGCAATGCCAGTACGGCGAAGGTCATGAGTCCCAGGCCGCCCGCCTGCATCAATACGAGAATGACGGCCTCGCCCCAGATGCTGAAGGAGGGGCCGGTCTCGATGACGACCAGGCCGGTGACGGTTACCGCCGAGGTGGCCGTGAACAGGGCCTCGCCCCACGAGATGGGGGCGGTTACGGAGAGCGGCAGCTTGAGCAGTGCCGTTCCCGCGAGGATCAGGACCACGAACCCAGCGGCCAGCAGGAACGGCGGACTGATTCGCCAGGAGTGCCGCAGGATGCGGGAGCCGGCGGCGAGCCTGACGCGAAGCCTGGTGAAGGTGGCCATTGGCCAGCCGGTGGCGATTCCGCGTCGCAGCCGGAAGATGCTCGACCTGGATCCGTGACGACCTCGGCGTGCCATGTGAGCGTCTCCCGGTGGGTAAGGGATACGAGAGTCTTCCCCGCCCTCGGGCGTACAGGCAGTGACGTGCCGGCCCCCGACGGCGCCTGGAATGCCGACTGAACGGGACCGGATCATCGGTGCGTGCCGTTTCCAGCCGGTCCCCCGGCGTCAGTGGCGTCCCGAAGCATCGATCGCGCCTGTCTTCTCTCGATCACTGAGTCGACCCTCTCGACCGGTTCCTTACAGCCGATCCACGGCACCCGTCAGGGAGAGCGCATCACTCCGGGAGGTCGTGGCCACCCGTCGCATCGATCGCTTGCCGTACTTCCCCCGGGGGCGACGCCGGTGCCGAGGTTCTCGCTTTCCCCTTGAGTCCGCTCCCTTCAGGCGCCATGCTGCTGGCATCGCAATGCGTCAATCCAAGGAGCTGAGCGGATGGCAACGGTGCTGGCCTTCGATGTCTACGGGACCCTGATCGACACCCATGGCGTGGTCACCGAACTGGAGGAGCGGCTCGCCGCCTCCGGCAAGGGGGAGCTGGCCGCCGAGTTCTCGCGGCGCTGGCGCGACAAGCAGCTCGAATACAGCTTCCGGCGGGGCCTGATGGGGGCCTATGTGGCCTTCTCGCAATGTACCCGGGAGGCCCTGGAGTTCACCGACCGCGCCCTGCAGACCCGGCTGGCCGATGTCGACAAGGACCACCTGATGGCCACCTATGCCCGGCTGCCGGCCTTCCCCGAAGCGGCCGCGGCGCTGTCACGGCTCTCCGCGGCCGGGGTGCGTTGCGTGGCCTTCTCCAACGGTACGGGCGAGGCGGTCACCGGGCTGCTCGACCAGGCCGGGTTGCTCGAGCACTTCGAGACGGTGATCAGTGTCGACGAGGTCAAGCGTTTCAAGCCCGACCCGGCGGTCTACGCGCACCTGCGCAACCGGCTCGAGGTCAGCCCCGGGGATACCTGGCTGATCTCGAGCAACCCCTTCGACGTCATCGGCGCCCGGCATGCCGGCCTGCACGCCGCCTGGGTACGCCGCAGCCTGGATGCACCCTTCGACCCCTGGGCCATCGAGCCGGACATGACCGTGGCGGATCTCGATGCCCTGGCCGAGCGACTGGGCTAGACGACAGCAACGCCCCGCGACCGTCAGGTCGCGGGGCGTTCTCGGGGCTTGAAGGGGCTTTCGTGCCTACTCGGCCAGCTCGCCCACGGTGACGAGACCTCGGTCGGCCAGGTGCATGGGGCGCGCGTCGTCCCGGGTCCACTCGGCCATGGAGCCGTCGTACATGGTGGCGTTCTCGAAGCCGCCGATCTCGCTGAGCTGGAACCAGCCGCTGGCGGCCCAGTGGCCGGTGTTGCAGAAGGCAACGGTGGGTGCCCCGCGGTCCAGTTCCGACTCGTCGATATTCGCCTGCAGCCGCTCGGGCTCCAGGTAGTAGGCCCCGTCACGCTCCGTCAGGGCGCCGTCATGGGGCAGGTTGGCCGATTCCGGGATGGTGCCGGGAACCCGGGTGGCGGGGGACTGGGTCTCGCCGGTGAAGAAGGCCGGCGGCCGGGCATCGACCAGCTGCTCGCCGGCCTGGCGGGCCGCTTCGACCTCCTCGGTGGTGGCCAGCAGCGATTCTTGCAGGCTGCCCTCGAAGCTGGCCGCCTGGGTGTCGCCCACCGGGCCGCTGGCGATCTCGTAGCCCTGCTGCTCCCAGCCGGAGAAGCCGCCGTTGAGGATCGTCACCTCGTCGTGTCCCAGCACCTTGAAGGTCCAGTAGACGCGTGCGGCGCTGCCGAAATCGGTGGGGCCGGTGCCCGCCGGGACGATGACCACGGTGTCGTCGTTGCCGATACCCAGGCCGCCGATCAGCTTCTCCAGGTCGGCGACGTCCGGCAGCAGACCGGCCACGTCGTCGCGGCCCTCGCGCCAGCCGGCGTCGGTATAGTTGCTGTAGCGGCTGCCGGGGATGCGGGCGGCCTCGAAGGTGTCGCGATCGCCGCCGTCGTCGATGCGGGAGCGAACGTCCAGCACCACCAGGCCATCGCTGCCCAGTTGCTCGTCCAGCCACTCGGCCTCGACCAGTGGAGAGGGATGCAGGGCGTGGGCCGGGCCGGCGATGGCCAGGGCGCCGGCGGCCAGGATCAGTGGGGATCGCATGGCGGATCCTCCTCGTCAGGGATGGTGTCAGGCTTCCATGCTGCAACGGGATGGCGGTCCCTCGCCAAGAATGCTTCCTGACACATCTAGTGCATTCGGTTATATAAAAACCTTTTCTTATCTTCCGTTTTGCCGTTCGGCGGCGTCTTCAGCCCTGCCAGGCGTGGCCGGAGAAGGCCTCGTCGAGCTCCGGGTGGTTGACGTGGTTGGCGTAGTTGGACAGCGTCTTCACCGCCAGGGCCAGCACGATCTGGAGAACATGCTGCTCCTCGAAGCCGGCGTCCAGGAAGGCCTTGACGTCGGCCTCGCGGGGCATGCCCCGGGTCTCGAACATCACCCTGGTGAACTCGCTCAGGGCCGCCAGTCGCGGATCGGGAATCTCACGGTCCTCGCGGATCGCCTCGAGCACGTCGGCCGGCACCTGTGACATCTTGTCGGCCAGCATGCTGTGGGCCGACATGCAGTAGCTGCAGCCGTTGAGCCGGCTGATGGTCAGGAAGACCACCTCCTGCTCGGGCGGGGCGAAGCCGGAATCGTTGCGGAACAGCTCGTAGCCGTGCAGGTAGGTGTCCAGCACGCCGGGGGCCTTGGCCATGCCCTCGTACATCCTGGGCACGAACCCCAGCTTGGCGTTGGCCTGCTCGAGCAGGGGCCTGGCCTTGGCGTCGGCGTTGTCCAGGGTCTGGGGTGCCAGTTGGATCTGGTAGTCGGCTGACATGGGGAGTCCTCCTTCGTCGTCATGGGTGTTGCGTGTTGCGCCAAATATGGATTGATCGTTCCATAAATGGCAAAAAAAGAGATCAGCGGCGCAGCCCGGCGAGAAGCAGTTCCACCGCCTGCCCGGCCTGCTCGGCGTCCGCGCCACTTTTCAGCAGGGTCCGCAGGCCGGCCATGCCCATCGTCAGGTAGGTGGCGAGGGCCAGGGGGTCGCGATCCGCGGCGATGTCGCCCTCGGCCTGGGCCTGGGTGACGGCCTGGTGAAACAGTGCGGTGATGGCCTCGACACTGCGCCTTGCCTCGATGGCCGCAAGATCATCGCGTTGACCGAGTTCGCTGGCAGAGTTGAAGATCAGGCAACCCAGGGCGGCACGCTCGCTCCCGGCATCCCGCGCGGTTTCGCGGAACAGCCCTTCGAGGAAGCCCAGCGGCGTCGCCGCCTCTGCAAGGCGGCGGCCGAGACGGTCGACCAGGGTCTCGCGATAGCGTCGCAGGGCCTCGAGGAACAGCTGTTCCTTGTTGCCGAAGGCCTGGTAGAGGCTGCTGCGCGAGAGGCGCATGGCCGCCAGCAGGTCGCGGGTCGAGGCACTGTCGTAGCCACGAGCCCAGAAGACCTGCATGGCGGCGTTGGCAGCCTCGTCCGGGTTGAATGCGATGGGGCGTCCACGTGTCATGCCCCGAAATTTAGTACTGATCAGTCCATAAATCAAATCCGAGACAGATCGCGTCTCGGTTGCTATCGCTGTAAGGACCGGGTGGATGCGACGACAGAGTCATCACGGCACACCACACGACAACAGCGACGGCCGAACAGGAGATCGCGGGAATGACGGAGCAGCATTCGCCGACACGGCACTTCTGGCTGGGTGGCAAGCGCGCCGCCGAACAGGATCGATTCTTCCGGGAGGCCCTGGAACCGCTGGGCTGGAAGCCTGGGGACGAGACCCGATGGGACACCGGCTGGGTCACCGGCATGCCCGATGCCGAACAGTTCCGCCGGGTCTCGCCGCAGCGCCGGCTCAACCACTTTCCCGGCAATGCGGCACTCACCGTCAAGAGCCGGCTGCACGACAGCCTGGCGACGCTGCGTGAGCGCATTCACGAGAGCCACGGTGCCGACAGTGAACTGGCGGCGCGGCTGGCGTTCTTCCCCCGGGCCTACGTGATGCCCCATGACTATCACGCCCTCCAGGAGGCGGCACTGGCGCAGCCGGACCAACGCTGGATACTCAAGCCCACCAATGCCTCCAAGGGCAAGGGGGTCAGGGTACTGCGTGACGTGGCCGAGGCGCCTCTGCAGCCCGACTGGATGGTCCAGGAGTACCTCGCCAATCCCCATACCATCCGCGGCCACAAGTATGTATTGAGGCTCTACGTGCTGATCTCCGCCATCGAGCCCCTGCGTGTCTATCTCTACCGCCAGGGTTTCGCCAAGCTGGCCTCTGAGCCCTGGGATCCCGAGGATGCCGACAACCCCTACAGCCAGCTGACCAATCCGGACATCAACGCCCTCAACACCGGGGCGGAGGTGCCGGTGGAGTTCATCGACCTCGAGCGTTACCGGCAGTGGCTGCGTGACCAGGGCCATGACGACGCCCGTCTCTTCGAGCGGATCCAGGACCTTGTCGCCCTGACGGTCATTTCCGCGGTGGATGCCATACGCCAACGCACCTCCCGGGTCGGCGCCGACCCCCGCGGCTGCTACGAGCTACTGGGCCTGGACTGCCTGGTCGACGACACGCTCAAGCCCTGGATCCTCGAGTGCAACCTGAGTCCGTCGCTCGGCATCTGTGCCGCACCGGAGAGCGGGGGGCGGATCGAGGAGGCCGTCAAGGGGGGGCTGGTCCGGGACATGATCTCGCTGCTGGACATCGATGGTGCCGCGCCGCCGGCAGACGAGTCGTTCGCTGCCGACGTCAGCGCCCGCCTGGTTGCCGAGGCCGAGGCCGAGCTGGCCCGCGGGGGAGCCTTCCAGCGCCTGCTCCCGTCGGCGGAGCCGTCGCGCTATCTGCCGTACTTCTCGCTTCCCGGGCTGGCCGACATCGAGCTGGCCGATGGCGTGGCGGGCGGCAAGGTACCGCGCCCGGTCCTGCGGCACCGCCATGTGGCGGAACTGCTGGTTGACGACCAGCTTGCGCTCTATGCCACCCATACCGGTCGCTACTACCGGCCCAACGACTCGGCGGCACTGATCTGGCTGCTGGCGACGGAGGGGCTGGATCCCGACGCTATCGCCCTCGAGCTGACCCGTGCGGCGGCCGCCGATGCTGATACCCCTCCGGACCCTCAGTCACTGCGCCGCGAAGTGTGGGCAACGCTGGGCGAATGGTGCCGCACCGGCCTGCTGTGTCAGCTGGGTGACCCGGCCGCATCCGCGTCGCCGGCGACCGTCCTCGGGGAGTCGCGCCCGACGCCATCGGCCGTGTCCTCGTCAGGGCGGGCTCTGCAACTGGCCTTCGACGGCAAACGCTGGGCCCTGCAGGTCGACAGCGCTCCCGCCATCGCCCGGTTGTCGGAGCTCCTCGGGGAGCGGCTCATGCCGCTGGGCGACGAGGCGGCGAGCGAATTGCCGCGGCTGGAGGTCCTGCGTGACCCGGCGGGCTATACCCTGGCGGCCGATGGCGAGGTGCTGGCGGCGCGACTGACCCTGGCGCAACTCGGCTCGGCGCTGCTGGCCCACCTGGTGCGCCAGGCCGCCATGGCGGATCACCTGGTGATCGATGCCGGACTGCTGGTCACCCCCCGGGGCTCGGGGGTGCTCTGCCTGATCCCTGCCGGGGAACAGCCAGGCGAAGCCTGGCAACGGCTGGTGTCGACGTCGGGTGGTGTCGTGACCCGGGGGCTGCGGCTGGCCATGGCCGGGGGGCCGAGTGTCGAGTCGCTGGGCCTGCCCATGCCGGAAGTGACCGCCGCCAGTCCGGCAGGGGAGGCCGAGCCCGTCGAGATCCGTGGCGTGCTGTCCATGCATCCCGATGGGGGCCCGGGCGATGCCCTGGATCCGGCCTCAACGCTGGACGTCCTGGGGGCGCTGCTGCCGTGCTGCGTCTCCGCCACCGGCGAGCCACCGGACGCGCACACGGTGACGGCGCTCGGCGAGTGGCTCGCCGGGCTCGACCGTCGCTCGGTGTCGCCCGGCGCGGGGGTGCCCTCCTCGGTGGCGGTTTCCGCCTGGCTGGATACGCTCGGCGAGCCAGGACCCAGGGTGGCCGCGGCCAATGGTTGAGAGCTGTCGGAAGATTCACGAGCAGAGGGTGGCACCGCTTGAAGGCGGTGACACCGAGGAGAAGCCAGCCGCGACGGCTGCCTTCATTGCATGACGACATGCTGTCGCATGTCGCCCATTCGTCATCACGGAGGTCATGATCATGACACTGCACGACGAGAAGCGTAGAAGCCTGCTGAGTCGGCTCAGCCGCCAGTTCGGTTATGCGGCCCCGGCAATGGTGCTGGTGGCCAGTGGCGCGGCCTTCCAGGCCGTGGCCAGCGAGACGTCGACCGAGCCGGCCTTCACCAGCGGCCAGGAAGCCCCCCTGATGCTGGCGGAGGCTCATGAGGCAGAAGCCGAGGCCGAGGCAGAGGGTGAAGCCGAAGGTGAAGGTGAAGGCGAAGCCGAGGGTGAGGCCGAAGCCGAAGCCGAGGGGTAACCGATCCTCGGGCCCCTGAGCGGGTGGCCGGGCCGGACGCCACAGGCGCCGGCCGCGGCTTCCCAGGTTGCGATCAACAGGTGAACCGCCATGTCGCACATAGCACACAGGTCAATTCCGCCACGGGAGGGGCTCATCGAGGAGAACCTCCTGGCATTGTCGCAGTTGAGGAGTATCGTCGGCGATCTGGCGCCGGAGCACTACCGACAGGCCTTCGGCCCTCACGGTCACCATACGCTCGGCAAGCACGTTCGCCATATCATCGACCATTACGACGCCCTGCTGGGTGGGCTGGAAGTCGGCGGTGAGGTCATCGACTACGAGCACCGCCGCCGCGACGAGGTCCTCGAGCAATGGCCGCATCAGGCGGCTGGTCGACTGGGCGCCATCGAGGCCGCGTTGACCGCGCTGGTCGAGCGTGGCGTGCCGGAGCGCCAGGGACTCGACTACCCCGTCGGCGAGGCGTCGTTGACGCTCGAGACCAGCCTGGGTCGTGAACTCGCCTTCCTGACCAGCCACACCATCCACCATATGGCGATCATCGGCCTGCTGGCCGAGCAGCTCGGCATCACCCTGCCCGAGACGTTCGGGGTCCATCCTTCCACCCTGCGACACTGGCAACGTGAGCAGGGCCCGCTATCGGCAAGGAGCGCCTGAGATGACCCGGATGATACTGGCGACATGGCTCATGGCACTCTGGCTGGCCGCACCCGTGACGGCGGACACCCCTTGGCCCGAGCAGGGCTGGAAGGTGATCCCCACGTCATTCGCCTATGCCGAGCTGCTGGACGCCCTGCATGCGGCCGTGGAGGCCGAGGGCATGTTCGTCGTCACGGAAGCCGGGCCCACCGAGGCCGCGGCCAGGCGTGGCGAGTCGATTCCCGGTAATCGGGTGGTCGGCGTCTTTCGCAACGATTTCGCCGTGCGCACCCTGCGCCTCAGCGTCCCCGCCATGATCGAGGCGCCCATCCGCTTCTACGTCACCGAGAACGAGGACGGGAGCGCAACCCTGTCCTGGAAGGCCCCGAGCCATGTCCTGGCCCCCTATGTCGAGGAGGGCGGCGAGGAGCTGGCGGAAATCGGCCGCGAGCTCGATGTCGTGTTCGAGGCCATCGCGAGGCGGGCGGTGGAGGATGAAGAGTAGCTCGCCACCGTTGCAGTGCCCGCGACACCCGGAGAGGGGATGATGGCCCGGAATGAGGTCGTCAGTTGCCCGCCCGTCGAAACGCCATCGTTATCGGTATCTTGATCCGAAGCTATGGCGATCTGCTGTTCGCTTGACCACATGCGGTCGTCGGAGTCGCCCCCAGGGCCTCTCCATGTGATCGATACGGTCACCCGGGAATATATCGAGATAATTAGTCATGAGCTTGATGATCAAGATCTCCATTGAGCCATCAGGCCATGTGATGATGCATGCTGATCGAATTATTGGTGTCTTGTTTTCCAATAGTAAAGGGGTTGTCTTGTCATATTTATGGAGGGTTGTTTCTTAATAAAGTTTGCATCGTTCCTGTAAGAGCGGGCTCCCTTTTCTGACTCAGTAGTGTGACCTCCTTGCATGAAGGAGGCGCGGGAATTGTCGAGATCAAGTGATTCTCGGCAAGACAGCTATACCGACAGGAAAAGGGAGACCATCATGGATAATTCACACGAAAACAAGCGCGCGTCAGTCCTGCGGTTCTCGACGGGTGCCACTGCCCTGATGCTTGCCGCCATGAGCGTGCCTGCCGTGGCCCAGGATGCGACCATCGACCAGTTACGCAGCCAGATGCTGGAGATGCAGCGTCAGATCGAGCGACTCGAGAGCCAGCAGGCGCAAGCCCGACAAGCACAACAGCAGGAAGCCGAGGAACGAGAGGCCTTGGCATCGAACGTGGTCACGGGAGGGGATACACCAGGCAGCTTCAAGGTGCCGGGCACCGATACCTCGGTCCAGATCGGCGGCTATATCAAGCTGGATGCGATCTATGACCTCGACCAGGACCTGGGTGACAGCCTGTTCGTTGACGGTATCGATACCTCGGATGACTCGAGCGATGCCTCCTTTCGCGCCCATGCCCGCCAGTCACGACTGTTCGTCAAGACCTCGACACCGACCGCATTCGGGCCGGCCACTACCCATCTGGAAGGGGACTTCTTCGGCGGGGGCGGCAACGAGGTGTTCTCCAACTCTCGCGGCTTTCGCCTGCGACATGCCTATGGCGAGTGGAACGGCCTGCTGGCCGGCCAGACCTGGAGCAACTTCATGCATTTCACCGCTTACCCCACTACCGTGGACTTCGATGGTCCGGTGGGGGTGAGCTTCGTTCGCCAGGCTCAGCTCCGTTACACGCTGCCACTGGGAGCCAGTGCCCTGTCCTTCTCTGCCGAGAACCCCGAAGCGACGGGCTTTGCCGGGCCTCGTGACACCGCCCCGGACCTGACGGCCCGTTATCACTGGAACGGGGATAATGCAGAGGTGGAGACCGCGGCGCTGGTCCGTCGGCTCAAGGTGGATGATGACGCCGCCAATGACTCGACGACGGGATACGGCCTGATGCTGGCCGGCAATATCGGTGTCGGTCCGGATACCACCTTGATGGCTGGTGCCATCTATGGAGACGGTATCGGCCGCTACCTGTACACGGCCAGTGGCAACGCTGACGGCACTGAAGGGATCGGCGAGGCTTTCGTCGATGCCGATGGCAACCTGGAGACGATCGAGGCCTACGGCTTCAACGTGGCCGCGCAGCAGCAGTGGACCGACAAGTTCACTTCTGTCCTCTCCTATGGCCAGGTCAGGGGGGACCGTCCCGGTGATCTCTTCCCGAACTCGACTCGCAAGCTGGAGAGTATCCACTTCGGTCACTTCTACCAGGTGACGGATCCGGTCACGCTGATGTTCGAGGTATCACACGGACGGAAGGAGATCCAGAGCCGGGATTCGGAGGATAATACCCGGCTGCAGTTCGCGGCCCAGTACAACTTCTGATCATCAGTGGTAAGGTGCCATGACTGTCATGGGCGAGGAGATCTCGCCCATGTCGACCGTGTCACCTGATCACCAGGGATTGCCCGGGATCGATCCCCGGCCACCTTCCCTTGGGGTGATCCAGGGGGAGTCATTCGATACGCTTTCATGACCTGTCGTCTCCCCCGTGTTCTGTATCGTCGAGCTGCCTTTCGAGCGATATCTCGAAATGTCTTCCGGTCTGATGAAGCAGCCTGAACTGCTGGTTGCACTGGCTACAGGCACTGCACATGGCGAGATGCAGCTTGAGGGAGAGTTTCTCCTGGAATGTCAGTGAGGTGTCGAGCTGCCTGGACATCAAGCGAGTCGCCTCTTTGCACATCATCATCTTGAACATCATGCGTTCTCCTTGAGCCAGTCCCGTTCGATGCAGGCGCGAAGGCGTAATCTTGCACGGTGAAGAATCACCCAGCAATTGCCCTGCTTCAGGCCCGTTTCACGACAGATATCCTCGGCCGACAGCCCCATCAGTTCACGCAGGGAAAATACCCGTGCCGCCGTTTCGGGAAGGGCGGTCATGCAGAGGTCGAAGACCTGCCAGAACCTCTCGCTATGCAGCGTCGTCTCCGGGTTTCCCCAGTCCGACGGCCTTGCCTCCTGTTCCCAGCGGCCGTTCTGCTGGAACTGTCGATCGATGGCCGCCTCGTCCAGCTCGTTGTCCAGCGGTTGCCACCAGCCATCACGTCGCTGGGCTCTCAGGGCATCGAGGATCTTGTACTTGAGGATACCGAATACCCAGGTTTCGTACCCGGAACGCCCGGCGAAGGTGTCGTCCTTCTCGATGGCCGCTGCAATCGCTTCCTGCACCGCATCCTCGGCCTGTGCCAGGTCGCGAAGCTGCAGGCGGGCGAAAGATACCAGCCGGGGCCTGACTGCCACCAATCGCTGAATGCGGTCCTGGGTCCCCTCCAGAGTGATCTGGTTCATGTCGTCTTTCCTGTCTCGGCTGGTGTCCGCGGGAGCGAACCAGCGTGGAACGGAATCCGTGGGGGTTCAGTCGTCAGGCCTGTCCCCTCCTTACATCCCCTTCCTCATCGACGACCGACGTCTGCCGGTGATCCCCCGTCAGATGTAATGAAGCTGGCGATTCTCCCACCAAGTCATGAGGGGCCAGGGTGGCAATGGACACCCGGATGGCCCGCCTGCCGCTGCTGGATGCAGTGATGACGGAGGATCTCAGTGATGATCGAGGTACTGGTGATGTATCCGAATCGGGATGGCATGCGCTTTGACGATGACTATTACCTTGGCGAGCATGCCGCCCTGGTGAAACGCTTGTTGCAAGGGTACGGATTGAAATTCATGCGTGTGGACCAGGGAAGTGACCCCAAGTCCCCTTACTGCTTCGTGACCCATCTCGGGTTCGAGTTTCTCGGCGCCTTCCAGTCCGCCATCGATGCCGTGGGGAGTACCCTCTTCGAGGATATTCCCCGCTTCACCGATACGGAACCACTGATTCAAGTCAGTCATGTGGTAACGGAACAGTATCTGGAATGATGTATTGCGCCCGTGACAAGGTCGCCTGGTGGCGGGAGGAGGAGAATGCCATGCCAGCCTGTGAACTGCGCCTTTCCGTGTTGAGTCTCGCCCTGGGGCTCGCGTCGCTGTCACCCGCACTCGCGGCGCCGCCCGGCCTGGATCCACCATCGGTGCCGGTGGCGTACTCCTTCGAGGCGTTCCGGGAGGCAGTACGCTCGGGAGGGCCCGGCAAGGACGGAATCCCGTCCATCGATCGCCCCCGCTTTCAGCCAGCCGGAGAGGCGACGCTGGAGGAGGGCGACAGGGTCATCGGTGTCTACTACCGTGGCCAGGCCAGGGCCTATCCCCAGCGTATCCTGGTGTGGCACGAGATCGTCAACGACGAACTGGGCGGCGAGGCTCTGAGCATCACCTACTGTCCCCTGACGGGCACCGCGCTGGGCTTCAAGCGTGGCGAGACCGACCTCGGCGTCTCCGGCAAGCTGGTCAACAGCAACCTGGTGATGTACGACCGCGCCACCGACAGTGAATGGCCGCAGATCCTGGGAGTGGCCATCGACGGGCCCCTGGAGGGCCAGGGGCTGGAGGAGTTCCGGGTGTTCTGGACCACCTGGGGGGCCTGGCAGGCGCGCCATCCCGAAACCGAGGTGCTGACCGACGAGACCGGCTTCGTGCGCAACTATCGACGCGACCCCTACGGGAGCTACAACCCGCTCGGCGGTTATTATGCCCCCGACAGCCGGCGGCTCTTCCCGGTGATGAACCGCGATGATCGTTTTCCGCCCAAGACCGAGGTCTTCGGCCTGCGTGGTCCGGAGGGCGCCCTGGCCATCACCCGTGAATCGCTGCGCGAGGAGGGCGTGGTGGATGTCGCGCTGGGCGAGCGTCGCTACACCGTCATTCATGATCCGGAGCTGGACACCGGCTGGGCCTTCCACAATCCCGGGGGCGTCGAGATCCAGCCGGCAGGGCTCGATTATACCGCCGAGGGCGTTTCCGGGCCTGGCATCGACTCGCTCGAGGCCGTGAATGGCTTCGAGGCCATGTGGTTCGCCTGGGCTGCCTTCTACCCGGACACCCATCTGTACGAGGGGCGGGAGGTGCCATGAGACCGCTGGCCCGGCTCATCCTCAGGATGCTGTCGCGTCCCGCCACGTTCGTCGCCGTGAGCGGGTTAATGGCCGCCTACATGCTGCTCTACCTGTGGTTGACCGGCGACATCGCCGGGGGAGGCTCGGGGGGCTGGCAGGCGGACTTTCCCGCCTGGCCGCGGGCCTTCCAGACGCGGGGTCCGTTCCAGTTCGAACCGGTGGGGCTGATCGGCCTGGGGGCACTGGTGTGGACCTTCAGCCCGCTCAATACCCTGATCGCCGCTGGCCTGGGATTCCTGGTGGGATCGAGCGTGGTGGCCGGCTGGTGGCTCTGGCGAACACCCCGGCAGTGCGGTCTGGGCGGGACGGGCACCGGCCTGCTGGGCGCCGTTCCGGCGTTGCTGGCCGGCGGGGCCTGCTGTGCCCCACTGGTACTCATCTGGCTCGGGCTGCCGATCGCCGGCACCCTGGCGAGCCTCGCCCCGATGCTGATCCCCGTGGCCGCCCTGTTGCTGCTGGGTGGCCTGTGGGGCATGGCTCGGCGACTCGAGGCGTTGAACCTGATGTCGTGACTTGCCGGTCGTTCCATGCTTGACGACGCTTGAGATTCATCCGAAGGAGGCAATCGCATGTTCAAGACACCATTTCGGCTGGCGCTCCTGATCCTGCCCAGCTGGCCTCCGGCGATCAGCGGGCATCGTTCTCCTGCACCTCCGGCGTGTGGCGTCGCCCCGCCTCATGCAGCAGGTCGAACTGCCGGTCGCATTGCCGGCAGGCGCCGCACATCGACAGGTGCAGGTGCAGCGAGAGTCGCTCCCGGAACGTCAGGTGGCGATCCTGCTTGAGCGACATCAGGCGGGTCGCCCCCTTGCACATCATCATCATGCGGGCTCCTCTCTCAGCCAGCCCTTCTCCAGGCAGGCGCGCAGGCGCAGCCGGGCCCGGTGCAGGATCACCCAGCAGTTGTTCTCCTTGATGCCGATCTCCCGGCAGATCTCCTCGGTGGAGAGCCCCATCAGCTCACGCAGCGAGAAGACCCGGGCCACGTTGTCCGGCAGCGCGATCATGCAGGCATCGAAGACCTGCCAGAAGAGCTCGTTCTCGAAGATGGTCTCCGGCTCCCCCCAGCTGGCGGGGCGGGCTGCGTCCTGCCAGCGGCCGTTCCGCTGGAACTGGCGATCGATGGCATCGTCGTCACTCTCCTCTTCCAGCGGCTGCCACTTGCCCTGGCGCTTCTGGGCGCGCAGCGTGTCGAGAATCTTGTACTTGAGGATGCCGAAGACCCAGGTCTCGTAGCCGGAGCGTCCGGCAAAGGCGTCATCCTTCTCGATGGCGGCCATCAGTGCCTCCTGGACGGCATCCTCCGCCAGGGCGTTGTCACGCAAGTGCAGGCGAGCGAAGGAGAGCAGCCGAGGTCGTACGGCCGTCAGGCGTTCCATGCGTGTGACCGGTTCGGTCATGCCGTCGTCCCCCTGGAGGATCGTCTCGTCCGTCATGTGGTGTTCGCTCCCGAGTCATGCTGTCAGGGGTCGTGCCGGTTCGTCCATTATGGCAAGACACCCCGTCTTTGTCGTTGCATTCCCTCTCCGGATTACACTCCATCGAAGATGATTCTGGAAAATGCATAGTGCCAAACCATCTTCATGGTGATGAACTACCGAGTAAGAAAATGTCCCTTTCCTCTACCAATAACCAAGGAATCACAATACGTGATCCTGAACATGAACCATCCATGAGGGAGAGGAAAAATGAAACGCACAACCACTATCGCAACAGTCGTAATGACGGGAATCCTGACCCTTGGGCTGACCGGCCAGGCTTCCGCCATGCTCAACAATGGCTCCTTCGATCTGGTGGAGGGCAATACGCCTTCTCAACGGTTTACCGGTGTCGATCATTACCGGGTAAAGTTGGATGACCCATCCCATATCACGGTCAGAAGCCGTGGAATGAACAGCGGGGGGGCTCCCCATAGTGGCCTGAGGGCAGTGCTGCGTGATGGCAACGGTAATATCGTCACTCAGACCCATAGAAGGGGTGGAGATTTCATCATCAACGAGCGTCTCGATGCGGGTGAGTATGTGCTGGAAGTCCACCCCAACATGTTCGGTGGGCGCGCCGATACCAGTGACCACTACTACCTCAATACCCGTATCGAGTGAGCGTGAAGGGGGTGTCAGTTGGCCATCGCCAGGCGGCATGCCTGGCGATGTTCCGTGTGGCGTCGGTTCTCGCGGATCGCTCATCGTTGAAGGCTTCATCAGTGGACGGCGGCCCCGGCGAGGAGCGGAAAAGCGTGCATTAGCCTGTCGAGATCCGCGGGGCGGTCCACGTCCCACACCTCGGCAGGGCAGGTCAGTTGCCAGCCCATTGCGGCGGCACGCTGTCGGGTCTGGGCCATCACCCGTTGCGTGCCCCAGTCGATGGCGGCGAAGAGTCGAGGGGAGGGGCGTCGGGTACCGACCAGCGCATAACCGCCGTCCTCGGCCGCCAGGAAGACGGCATCCGCCTGATCCAGGGCCTCTCGGCAGCGGTGCAGCAGCGCCGGCGTGAGCACGGGGCAATCGCTGCCGATCAACAGGCCCGGCCCGGGCGTGGCGCTCAGGGCATGGTGCATGCGCGCCCCCAGGTCACCCTGCGGCTGCGCGCGCAGCTCGATACCGTGCTGGCTGGCCAGCTCGAGGAACAGCGGATGGGCATGATCCAATGCCGTCCACAGGGTGATCCGGTGGGCGGCGGTGGCATCGGTGGCGACCTCGAGGGTATGACGCAGCAGGGCAGCATGCAGCCGGGCGGCGCCTTCGGCACCGAGCACCGGGATCAGCCGGGTCTTCGTCTCGCCGGGGATCGGTGCCTTGGCGAGAATCGCCAGGGGGAAGTCAGCGGACATGGCGGTACTCACGGGCCAGCGTCTCCGGTGACTCGCCTCGCCAGTAGCGCCAGCGCAGCTCCCACATGAGTCGCATCGTCGCCCAGGCACCCTGCTGTTCCCAGCGGCGGCCACTGCTCACCACCCGGTGGCGCAGGCAGGCGGGGGAAGAGAGCCGTTTGAGTCGACGTGACATTTCGATGTCCTCCATCAGGGGTTGCTCGGGAAAGCCGCCGACACGGGAGAATGCCTCGCGGGTCATGAAGAGTGCCTGGTCACCGGTCGCGATACCGGTGAGCCGTGACCGGACATTCATGGCCATGGCGATGACGGGCAGCATGGGGTGTTGTCCGTCGAGACGGATATCGAAGCGTCCCCAGCAGTGAGTGCCCGCCAGCGCCCTGTCGATCATGAGATCGGCGCGCTGCGGCAGCTGCGTGTCCGCATGCAGGAAGAGCAACTGGCTGCCCCTGGCAGCGTGGGCCCCGATGTTCATCTGCACGGCCCGCCCGGGCGGGGCCTCGATGACGCGAGTGGCTACGGGACAGGCCCTGGCGAGGGTGTCGTCTCGGCTGCCGCCGTCCACCACGATGATCTCGACACCACACAACCACAGGCCCAGCAGCCGATCGAGCCGGGCCTCGATGGTGGCGGCCTCGTTCAGGGTCGGAATGATCAGGCTCAGCCGGGGCTGGCGCATGGCATGTCTCCCCACAGTCATCGGATTCCCTTGGTCGCTGTATCCATGCCGTGCCTTACGCGGATACCGCCGCCGGCACTACAGCCTGTCAACGCCCCGTGACTTCGATCTCTCGCCCTGTTTCGAGATCGTCAAGCCCCGGCTGGTCGAAGGCTTCGACCCCTATCGCCTGCGCTGGCACGCGTCGCCCGGGGTGTCGGTCGACAGGCTCAATGGCTGAGTTCGATCACCCGGCCGCCGGCATCCTCGGCGTCTTCCCGGTCGTGGGTGACCAGCAGGCTCGGCAGGCCGGCCTCGTGCAGTCGGGAGAACACCAGCTGGCGCATCTCGTGGCGCAGGTGGGTGTCGAGCTTGGAGAAGGGCTCGTCGAGCAGCACGGCGCAGGGCTGCGACAGCAGCAGGCGCATCAGCGCCACCCGGGACTTCTGGCCACCGGAGAGCGTCGCGGGATCGCGCTGGCCGAAGCCCGTCAGGCCGATCTGCGCCAGGGCTTTTTCGACCCGCCCGGACTTGTCGGTGGCCGACCTCGGCAGCCCGAAACGCAGGTTGCCGGCGACCGAGAGATGGGGAAACAGCAGCGGGTCCTGGAACAGCAGGCCGATGCCGCGCCGCTCCGCCGGGAGGGAGGTGATGTCTCGGCCGTCGAGCAGCACCCGTCCGCTGGCCTCGAAGTCCGGAGCCAGGAAGCCGGCCAGGAAGGCGAGCAGGGTCGACTTGCCGGAGCCCGAGGGGCCCATCACGGTGAGCACCTCGCCGGGACCCACCTCGGCGTCGAGCTCGAGCAGCGTTACCCCGTCCAGGGCGATGCGGACCCGTTCCAGGGTCAGGGCGTAGTGGTGGTTCATGGTGCGCCTCGCATGCCGCGGCGGTGGGACCACAGCAGTCGCGGCAGGCCCACGGCGATGATGAAGCCCACCAGCGGCAGGCTGGCCTGGACCAGGGCCCAGACGCCGATCAGCCGGCGGTTCCCCCCGGTGGCCAGCGACACCGCCTCGGTGGTCACGGTGGGCACCCGGCCGGCGCCCAGCAGCTGGGTGGGCAGGTACTGGCCGATACTGACGGCGAGCCCCACGGCAGCGGCGGTGAGCATCGGTGCCAGCAGCATGGGCAGCCGTACCCGCCAGAAGGCGCCGTTGCGTGAGCCGCCCAGGCTGAGGGCCAGCTGCGACCAGCGCGGGTCGAAGCGCCGATAGGCCTCCGAGAGCGACAGGAACACATAGGGCAGCACGAACAGCAGGTGGCCGAAGATCACCAGGCCATGGGTCGGGCGCATGCCCAGGGACTCCATCACCACCACCAGGCCGAACAGGAAGGCGATCTGCGGCACGATCAGCGGCAGGTAGAGCAGCCCCAGCGTCGAGACCACCCGCCCCTGGGCCGGGTGGTGGCCGGTGCGCTGCTCGTTCTCCAGCGCCGCCAGCACCAGGACCAGGGCGATCAGGGTCGCGGCGATGGCGATCAGCACCGTCGAGGCCAGCGGTCCCGACAGGGCGGGCAGGGCGCGCAGCCAGTGGACGAGGGTAAAGCCCTGGGGCAGGGCATCGGGAAATCGCCAGAAGCCGGCCACGGAATGGAGCGCCAGGCTGCCGATGCCGACGAAGGCGGTGAGGGTGGTCAGCAGGATCAGCCCCTTGCCGGCCAGGCGCAGCGGCCGCTCGCCGCGCCGGCGCCCGCCGTGCGCGATCCAGCGCCGCCCCAGGCGGGCGACCAGGCACTCCAGGCACCACCAGGACACGAGCGCCGCGGTGGTGACGCCGAGCTGCAGCACGGCACCGGCCGAGGCCATGAAGCGCCCCGACAGGTCGGGGTCGTGGAACCAGGTGAGGATCGACACGGCCAGCGTCGGCGGCAGGGTGGGGCCGAGGATCAGCGCCACGTCCACCACCGAGGTGGCGTAGGCGATCACCGCGTAGACCGGCAGGCGGATCAGCGGATAGAGCGCCGGCAGCACCACCTTGAGCCAGGCGATGGCCGGGCGGTAGCCCAGCGAGCGGGCCATGGCCAGGCGCCGCTCGGGATCGAGCTGGGGCAGGGCGGCGAGGCTCATCAGCAGCAGGAAGGGGATCTCCTTGATGACCAGGCCGGCCATCAGCGACAGCCCCCAGGGGTCCTGGACGATCAGCGCATCCGGCGGGCGCTCCCAGCCGGTGAGCCCCGGCGAGAGCAGCCGCGCCACCAGACCGGAAGGGGCGATCAGGAAGGCCAGGCCGAAGGCGGCGGCGGCGTGGGGAATCGACAGCAGCGGCGAGACCATGCGCCGGATCCAGCGGTCCAGCCGGCTGCCCGAGGCGCCGGCCAGGAACAGCAGCACCACGGCAAGCGACAGCGCGGTGGTGGCCAGGCCGCTGGTGAAGCTCACCGCCACCGAGCGCGCCAGGCCGGGCTGGGCGAACAGCTCTTGCCAGGGCGCCAGGCCGAACTCGCGGCCGCCCAGCGCCGGCAGGTAGCCGAAGGCGGGCAGTACCGCCATGGCCAGCCCGGCGAGGATGGGGCCGACCAGCAGGGTGACGATCAGGACCGGAACGGCGCGCAGGATCATCCCGGTCGTCCCTCGTCACCGCCTGTGGTGCAGCGAGCCATCGTCATCAGTTACGTACATAGCGCTCGAGCCAGGCCTTCTGCAGGGCCGTCATCCAGCTCGGGTGAGGTTCGGGAAGTGTCTGCCTCAGGGCGCCGGGAGGCAGCATGGCCGGGTTCTCCTCGTCCAGGGCGAAGAGCGCTCGTGACTGCTCATCGAGGCGCGTCACGTCGAGCACGGTACGGTCACCCCACACCGACAGGTCCTGCTTGTGGGCCTGGGCCTCCGGGGAGAGCAGGAAATCGGCGACCACCATGGCGCCGGCCTTGTGGGGCGAGTTGAAGGGGATGGCGACGAAGTGCACGTTGCCGAGGGTGCCGCCCTTCAGCACATAGCTGCGAGTGGAGGGGGGCAGCTCGAAGTCGGCCACCGCGGCGGCCGGCTCCGAGGGGATGAAGGTGAAGGCCAGCGCCAGTTCGCCGTCGCCCATCAGGTTGCGCAGTTCCGGTCCGGTGGCGGGGAACTGCCGCCCGCTGCGCCACAGGTGGGGGTGCAGGGCGTCCAGGTAGTCCCACAGGGGGGCGGTGACGTCCGCGAAGTCGCGCTCCTCCACCGGCGCGTAGAGCGCCTCGTCGGCATCGGTCAGGGCGATCAATGCCTGCTTGAGGAAGGTGCTGCCGGTGAAGTCGGGGATGCGGGGATAGGTGAAGCGGCCGGGGTTGGCCTCGGCCCACGCGAGCAGCGCCTCGATGTCACGGGGCGGGGCCTCGAGCTCCGCACTGTCATGGTAGAAGGTGATCTGGGCCTTTCCCCAGGGCGACTCGTAGCCCTCGGTGGGCAGGGTGAAGTCGGTGACCACCTCGGGGTTGTGCTCGGGGTGGGTGAGCGCGAAGTTCGGCAGCCGCTCGGCGAAGGGGCCGAACAGCAGGTCGGCCGCCTGCATGGCGGCGAAGTTCTCGCCATTGATCCAGATCAGGTCGATGCTACCGTCCTCGCGGTTGCCGGCGGACTTCTCGGCCAGCACCCGGGACACCGCGGAACTGGTGTCGTCGAGCTTCACATGCACCACCGTCACCCCGTACTCGTCCTGCATGCGCCGGTCGACCCACTCGATATAGCGATTGGTGCGGGTGTCGCCCGCCCAGGCGTTCCAGTAGACGGTCTGGCCGCGGGCCTCGTCGAGCACGGCGTCCCAGTCGGCGGGATCGGGGGCGGCGTGCAGAGGAGCGGCCAGCAACAGGGCGAGGGAGGAAGTGGCGAGGGTGCGACTCAACATCGAAGGGGATCCTCGTTGAATGGTTGATCCGTCGTGGTCTTCAGCGCGTCCTCGAGGGCGCGGAATTCCTGCTGCACATGGGCGATGGTCGACAGGGAAAGGTAGTGGTCGACCCGGTCACGGACGTGGGCGATCAGGGCATCGTCGCTGAGCTCGGCAGACCAGTCCTCGCCGCGGGCGGCGGCATCGCGCTCGCGGCGGTGGCTGGCGCGCCATTTGGCGCACCAGGTCAGCGACCACAGCCACATGGCCCGGCGGCAGGCCAGCAGGGTTGCCGGGTCGCCGTCGAAGCCGGTGGCCGAGATCCAGCACCGATAGAACCCGGCGACATCGGCCGGCGTGAGTACTGCCCGGCTGTTCAGGTCCCAGGTGGTCGAGGTGTAGAGGCTGGCGTGGGCCAGGTCGAAGCCGGGCAGGCCATAGCGGCACTTCTCCAGGTCCACCAGCACTGCGCGGCCGGAACGGGTGACCAGGAAATTTCCCGGGTGCGCGTCGAAACTGATCAGTCGGGGAGCGGCGCCGGGCAGCCGTCGCGGCAGCGCGGCGAGTTCGACCTCGATGCATCGGCGCGTTGCCGGCGAGAGTTCGGCAGCCTCCAGATAGCGTGCCTGGGTGGCGATCTCCTCGAGCGTGGCGGCCCAGGGGTCGCCCGGGCTCTTCAGGGGCTTGCGTTGCTCGGCCGGTGGCACTTCCAGGGCATGCAGGCCGGCCAAGGCCTCGGCGATGGCCGGAAGGTCGTCCGGCAGGCGTGCCGGGCGGCCGCGAATGGCACTGACCAGCAGGCCGCCGCGGGGCAGTTCGGCGCACGGGGCGAGCACGCCGTGCAGCGCTGGGGTATGTCCGCTCTCGCTCGCCCGGGCGAAGCAGGCCGCCTGGTAGTCGAGGTTGGCCCGGGCACCCAGGCCCAGCTGGCTCTGCTTGGGCAGGCGGGCGACCCAGTCGATGGTATCGCGCACCAGCCAGACATGGTGATGGGCGAGGCCGGTGTCGGCCATCAGCTGCATCGAGTGGATCGCGGCATGGTGGCCGGACCGGGTCAGCGCCGCTGCCAGCCGGTCGCACAGGTCGTGTCGTGTCTCCTGGGAGGTGGCAGGGAAAACATTGTCCGGCATGGCCTTCCTCGCAATCTGGATGGTCGGTGAATGGGTGGTCGGACGAGTGCCGGCTTCCTTACACCCCAGGAGGGCGACACGGCGATGACGCTTCGGGATGGTCTCCTGCCATGCCGTGATTCCCGGTGCTGTAAGTAATCGTTGCCGGTGCCTACCAAACCAGACCGTCAGGCAAGAGGCGGTGCGACATGCCCCTTGGGTCGCCAGGGGAATGGCGCGATAAACAGGAACCCGACATGACATGTCATCATGGAGGTAGTAACCATGTCACAGCATGACGACAAACGCCGCAGACTGCTAGGTCGCCTGAGCCGGCGCTTCGCTTACACGGCGCCGGTACTGGCGCTGGTGGCGGGCGGCGCGGCCCTGCAGGCGAATACCTCGACCGATGCCGGCTTCTCCTCCGTTGCCGAATCATCCTTCCTGCTCGCCAGTAATCACGCCGAGGCAGAGGGAGAAGCCGCAGCCGAGGCCCAGGGAGAGGCTGAAGCCGAGGCCGAAGGGGAAGCCGAAGCCGAGGGAGAAGCCGAGGGCGAGGGGGAAGCCGAGGCCGAGGGGGAAGCCGAGGGCGAGGGAGAAGCGGAGGTCGACACCAGCGCAGTCCAGCGCCCGGACGACTATATCCCCGGCTACAGCGAGACGGACGAGAACCCGCAGGAGTTGCTGGCACAGGGCGAGGAGCTCTATTACGACACGTCGTTGAGCACCAACGGCCTGTCCTGCGCCAGCTGCCACGGAAGCGATGGCAACGACATTGGCTACAATGCCACGTTCGAGCAATCCTTCCCCCATCAGGTGGCCATGGCCAGCAACCAGTTCGGCATGGACCAGGTGCATGCCGACGAAATGACCCAGGTCTGCATGGTCGCGCCCATGGAGGCCGAGCCGCTGGAGTGGGGGGGCGAGGCCCTGACATCGCTCGCGGCCTACATGGTGGAGGTACAGCGTCGTTTCGCCGGTGAACCCCACGATCTCTGACCCCGGGAAGGGATGTTCGCCCCCACCGGTGCCGCCCCGCGGCACCGGTGTTCCCCCTGTCCCCGGTTCCTGTCGAACGCTTCGCTCACTGCATGCCGTCGAGTGATGGCTGTTGCGGTAACGATCCTCTTCTGCCTACGCTGATATCGGCAAAGGCTGAACCAGGGCGCGCCATCGCGACTCTCAAGGGCAGAAGACGCAGGGCAGGGCATGACATGACGAGCGGACTCCACAGGGCCATGGCCAGGCGCATCCTGCTGCTGTTCAGCCTGCTGTGCCTGGTGCTCGGCGGCCTGCTGGCCTGGCAGGCCCAGGCCCAGCAGGAGGAGCGGACGGCCCTGGTGATGACCATCGACGGGGCCATCGGTCCGGCCATCGGCGACTACTTTCAGCGTGGACTGCGCAAGGCCGACGAGGGCAACACCGAACTGGTGGTGGTGCAGATGGACACCCCCGGCGGCCTGGATGCCTCCATGCGCAGCATGATCCGCAGCATGCTCAACTCCCCGGTACCGGTGGCCATCTATGTCTCACCCAGCGGCGCGCGGGCGGCCAGCGCCGGTACCTACCTGCTCTATGGCAGCCATGTGGCGGCGATGGCGCCGGCCACTCACCTCGGCTCGGCGACACCGGTGCAGATCGGTGGTGGTGGCCTGCCGGGACTGGGTGACGACGATGACGACAACGGCGATGGCAGCGGCGTCCGCGCGGACGAGAGCGACGAGGAGGGTTCCGCCAGCGGTGACGATGATGCCGCCACCAACGGCGACGCCGCCGACGTGCCCGAAGATGACGAGACCAGCGGGCAGGCCGAGGACGGGCCACGCCGCGGCGAGTCGGCCATGGAGCGCAAGGTGCTCGAGGATGCCGTCTACTACATCCGCAGCCTCGCCGAGCGCCACGGCCGCAACGCCGACTGGGCCGAGGAGGCGGTGCGCGAGGCGGTCAACCTGACCTCGCGCGAGGCCCTGGAACTGAACGTCATCGATGTGGTGGCTCGCGACATCGACGATCTGCTGGCGCAGATCGACGGCCGCACGGTGGTGATGGAACATGGCGAGCGGACGCTGGACACGGCGGACCTGGTCATCGAGCGCTTCGATCCGGACTGGCGTACCGAACTGCTCTCGGTGATCACCAACCCCAATGTCGCCTACTTCCTGATGATCATCGGCTTCTATGGCCTGATCTTCGAACTGTCCAACCCGGGCAGCCTGGTGCCGGGCACCATCGGTATCATCTGCCTGCTGCTGGCGCTTTTCGCCTTCCAGGTGCTGCCGGTCAACTACGCCGGCCTGGCGCTGATCCTGGTGGGAATGGGGCTGATCGTGGGCGAAGCCTTGATGCCCAGTTTCGGCATATTGGGAATGGGCGGCATCGTCGCCTTCGTGATCGGATCGGTGATGCTGATGGATGCAGAGAACCTGAGGATCTCGCTGCCGATGATCGGTGGCATCGCCCTGCTGGCGTCGGTGCTGATGCTGTGGGTCATGACCCGTTTCGTGGGCCTGCGACGGCGTCCGGCCAAGACCGGCCAGGAAGAGCTGGTGGGCAGCGAGGCCAGGGTGCTGGAGGACTTCGATGGCAGGGGCCATGTGAGGCTGATGGGCGAACGGTGGCGTGCCAGCAGCGCGGTACCGCTGCGCAAGGGGCAGGTCGTGCGCGTGGTCGGAGTCGAGGGGCTGACCGTCGAGGTCGAGCCCCTGGAGCAGGGTGTCTGAGCCTCATCCACCGGGTCCGGTTGGAGAGGGTCGCAAGCTAGCCAAGGAGACAGACCATGATGATTTCCTATCTCGTTCCGGTAGTGCTGCTGTTCATGCTGATCGCGGCCTCGATCCGCATCCTGCCGGAGTACAAGCGCGGCGTGGTGTTCTTCCTCGGCCGTTTCCAGGCCGTCAAGGGGCCTGGCCTGATCATCGTCATTCCCGGCATCCAGAAGATGGACGTGGTCGACCTGCGGGTGATCACCATGGACGTGCCGGAACAGGACGTGATCTCCCAGGACAACGTCACCGTCAAGGTCAATGCCGTGCTCTACTTCCGCGTGGTGGACCCCGAGAAGGCGATCATCCAGGTGGAGAACTTCGTCAACGCCACCAGCCAGCTGGCCCAGACCACCCTGCGTTCGGTACTCGGCAAGCACGACCTGGACGAGATGCTCTCCGAGCGCGACAAGCTCAACGACGACATCCAGGAGATCATCGACAGCTCGGCCGAGAGCTGGGGCATCAAGGTGGCCAACGTCGAGATCAAGCATGTCGACCTCGACGACAGCATGATCCGCGCCATCGCCCGCCAGGCCGAGGCCGAGCGCGAGCGGCGAGCCAAGGTGATCCATGCCGAGGGCGAGCTGCAGGCCTCCAAGAAGCTCGTCGAGGCCGCCAACGTGATGTCGGAGAACTCGGGGGCCCTGCAGCTGCGCTACCTGCAGACCATGAGCGACATGAGCAACAAGAACGCCTCGACCATTGTGGTGCCGCTCCCCATCGATCTGGTGGAAGCCTTTCGGGAGATGAAGGCCTCCCCCGCGGCCCGGACACGCACCGGCAAGGCGGCACCGGATGGCGGTGACGACGCCTGACCCGGCCTGTGCCGCGCCCACGCGGTCGTGGCATCCCTCCCCATGGCGGCCCAGGGATGCGGCGCAGCATGAACTCTGCTAGAATTCGCGCTCCTTTTTCGGGAGCGCTCGCTGAATAGCTCCCCGTTGATGCAGAGCAAGGGAAACGACTGCACGTGATGACTCCCCTGGCAGGGCTGGCCACGCCGCCCTAGCGTCCCCTCCTGATTCGCGCCTCGGTGCCGCCGTCACGGCGGTGTCACGGCCGGGCATCACGCTGATGCTCCGGGCGCCCTGCGCCCATCCGGCGAGTTCTTGCCCTTCCCCGTCGTACCCTGTGTGGCCCCTGCCGGGGGAACGGGGAAGCCTTGCGGTCGCTGCACCTCCTGGCGCCTGACGGCATGACAATCACCCCCGACTGGATCCAAGCATGTACGAAAAAATGAAACTGAGTTGGTTTTCCAACTTGAAGGGCGACACCCTGGCCGGCATCGTCGTGGCCCTGGCACTGATTCCCGAGGCGATCGCCTTCTCGATCATCGCCGGTGTCGACCCCAAGGTGGGTCTCTACGCCTCCTTCGCCATCTGCGTGATCATCGCCTTCACCGGCGGGCGCTCCGGCATGATCTCCGCGGCCACCGGCGCCATGGCGCTGCTGATGATCACCCTGGTCAAGGAGCACGGCCTCGAGTACCTGCTGGCGGCCACCCTGCTCACCGGGGTGCTGCAGATCCTGGCGGGGTATCTCAAGCTCGCGGAGTTGATGCGCTTCGTCTCGCGCTCGGTGGTCACGGGCTTCGTCAACGCCCTGGCGATCCTGATCTTCATGGCCCAGCTGCCGGAGCTGACCGGCGTGACCTGGCACGTCTACGCCATGACGCTGGCCGGCCTGGCGATCATCTACGGCTTCCCCCTGGTGCCGGTGATCGGCAAGGCGATCCCCTCGCCGCTGGTCTGCATCGTGGTGCTCACCGCCGTCTACATGATAACCGGCATGGAGATCCGCAGCGTGGGTGACATGGGCGAACTGCCGGACAGCCTGCCGGTCTTCCTGTGGCCTGAGGTGCCGCTCAACCTCGAGACCCTGATGATCATCCTGCCCTACTCGCTGATGCTGACCGTGGTGGGCCTGCTGGAGTCGATGATGACCGCCACCATCATCGACGACCTGACCGACACCCGGAGCGACAAGAACCGCGAGTGCAAGGGGCAGGGCATCGCCAATATCGGTGCCGGCCTGCTCGGCGGCATGGCGGGCTGCGCGATGATCGGCCAGTCGGTGATCAACATCAAGTCCGGCGGTCGTCGCCGCATGTCGACCCTGATCGCCGGCGTGGCGCTACTGCTGATGGTGGTATTCCTGGCCGACTGGGTATCGCAGATCCCCATGGCCGCCCTGGTGGCGGTGATGATCATGGTGGCCATCGGCACCTTCAGCTGGAGCTCCATCAAGGATCTCAGGAAGCATCCGATGAGCACCAACTTCGTCATGGTCGCCACCGTGGTCGTCACCGTGGGGACTCACAATCTGGCCATCGGCGTCTTCGTCGGCGTGCTGCTCGCCGCCATGTTCTTCGCCAACAAGGTGGGCAATATCCTCTACATCGGCAGCGAAGAGGCCGACGAGGGCAGCCGCCGCATCTACAAGGTGGTGGGCCAGGTGTTCTTTGCCTCCTCCGAGCGCTTCGGCGACGCCTTCGACTTCAAGGAGACCGTGGAGAAGGTCACCATCGATCTCTCCCGCGCCCACTTCTGGGATATCACCGCCGTGCAGACCCTGGACCGCGTGGTGATCAAGTTCCGCCGCGAGGGCACCGAGGTCGAGCTGATCGGCCTCAACGAGGCGAGCGCCACCATCGTCGACCGCTACGCGGTGCATGACGACCCCGAAGCCGTCGAGAAACTGATGGGAGGTCACTGAGATGACCGAACAGGTAATGGCCGCCATCGACGGCTCGAAGTTCTCGGA